>DAWS01000139.1 GCA_002506025.1 Euryarchaeota archaeon UBA111
CAGCACCAGCTGGTGAAGACAATATCGGGGCAAGTAATGAGGCCATCATTAAACTAATGAGAAACACAGATTTTGTAGAACGATTTTCCGACATAGCATGAAACCTACTAAATGCAGTATTGCATTCAAATTAAGCAGTAAAAAAGAACTATTTAAGTGTCAGTCTATTAGGATTCTATAATGCTCATCAAATTGCCATCATTGAATTATCGTTCCATTCTGGCACTTCTGGTTGTCAGTGCCCTATTATTCAACCTGACAAGCACAGTAAAATCTGAGCCAACAGAATTTTCTTATCAAGGTTCAGACCCTTGTGAATTTATTGATGACCTATCTTTCAATGCATCAGCCGCTAATGCATCAATTACTTGGCAGACCAACCTTGGACCACGTCTCCCGGGTTCCAATGCGTCGGCCAGTCTAAGAGCCTCAATAACTGAAAATCTCTCAGCATCATGGTCATTCTCAGAAAACAGTCATGAGCGAGAGGATTTTACGCTAACTAACTTAGTTGGGACATTTACTCCTGAAAATAGCACAGGGCAAAATGTTGTAATCGTCGCTCACTATGATTCTAGACATATTGCTGAACGTGATGAAAATGTCTCAATGAGAGACCATCCAATAGATGGGGCGAATGATGGGGCAAGTGGCGTCGCGGTAATGATTGAGCTCGGTAAGATTATCCCCACAATGAATCTCTCTCACGATGTTACATTGATGTTTAGCGACGCCGAGGATCAGGGCAAAAGAGGTTATGCTAATACATGGTCATATGGCGCCACAGCCTGGGTCGAAAATCTCACGTCTGAGTACATTAGCAACATTACTGCGTATATCGTCATAGACATGATTGGCGATGCGTTTCTTGATTTTACTAAGTTGGACCGAACTTCAGAACATCTCTGGGATACTGTCATTCCAATAACTGCTGCGCTTGGAATGATGGAAACTCATGCGGATTGTAGTGGCAATTATGGACAGCCTATTTTCGATTCAACAGAGTATAGAGATGTGATTGATGACCATATTCCGGCTCATAATGCTGGGATTCCAGCAATTAATTTTATTGACATAAATTTCGGTGAAAATGCTAGTGATTTCGGTGGTTATTGGCATACACACCAAGACACTGCTGACAAGGTAAGTGCAGAGTCATTAGGACTCATTGGGAATTTATTAGAAATAGGCCTGAAATCCTCGGCATGGACTGCTGAATCTATTACTGTCGTTGATGGCAGCCAGGCTCAGGAAAATCAACCCACAACCTCCGTGGAAGTTGAAGAAGCGGCAGTCGAAATTGAGAAAAGCCGGATAGTGGGCTATATTTCAATAGTAATTGTCGGCATGGTTTTGATATTAATTTTGATGGCAGACATTAGTCTTAAACTGTAATAGTATGCGCGGACAGACAGGGGAAGAGGTATTATCCGCGCACTTTGAGGGAATATCATAACGGAGGGTCTCTTGATGTCAAGCAAAAGTTTCGAGGAACGCAGAGCCGCACTGCGCGAGCGCGTCCAAAAACAAATTACTGCTGAGGATACAATCGAAAGTCCTTCTGAACTGGACAGCGCTAACACGACAATTGAAAGAGAGATAGTGGTCAAACCCATGATTGACCTAGATTATGATGACAGAGAAAAAATTAGAGTAATCGTAGCAGTGTTGATTTTAGTGGGTAGTATATTGGGAATCATCAGTGGCGGTATACTACTCCAGGGTAATCCAGATGAACTATTAAATTCGTCATTATTTAATGAGGTTGAAACTGTTGACATTACTGGACAGGTATTGACTGTTGACGGCGTGACACTGGAAAATGCAAGCGTAGAGTTGTTCGAGGATGGGAGTGTCCAATACCTCCAATCAACAACTTCAGACGAGAATGGTTATTTCCAGTTCTACAATGTTGAGCCCGAAATGATGAAAATAATGGTCATTATTGACGGATATGTAAGCGAAGAGAGGACTTTTCTAGCAGAAAATGGTCTCATAAAACCCTTTACAATGGAAGAAGGCAATAGTTCCAATGTTAACCAAGAGTCATACCGTGGTAGTGACGGAGGATGGAGTTTAGAAGCAGCGGTTGCGCTGTCCACCTTCCTTGGCGTGATTACCATTATCACTGGATTTGTTGGCATACAAGCTTCGGTTGAGGTTAGGCGGGGAACTAGATACCGTCGAACTCAGTATCTCGCTGGAATTGGTTTATTCAGTAGAGGGTTGATATGGATTGGCCCTATTCTTATCCTTGCTGGAATGGCCCTGAACAGTCTTGTCAAAGAGCAATACGAAGATTTCACTGAGGATTGACCATGTATCTAATCTCCGTTGAAGGGGGCGATGGCTCCGGTAAAGGGGAAGCCGCGAGAATTATAGGGGAATTACTCACCAGTTTCCCTTTCCCAAAAATTCACTCAACCCATGAACCACGCAGACACAGTGAACTCGGTAAACTCGCTTTAGCGTCAGTAATGAAAGGTGACAAAACTCCTCTAGAGGAAGCAGGTTTATTTGCTGCAGATAGATTAGATCACTCTCATACTTTCATCAAGCCACTGCTGGATAAAGGGCACGTGGTAATATCTGATCGCAACATTCACTCATCCTTAATTTACCAAGGTATTGTGGGTGATTTGGGTATCGATGACGTGGTAAAAATGAATGCTGCTGCGATGATTCCAGATCTAGTGATTTGGATTGACTGCGACCCGGAAAAAGCAATGAAAAGAATCCGCTCAGGCACCCTAAGGATGACTAGCAATAAACAAGAATATTTTGAAACCACTGAAATACAGAAAAAAATCAGAACAGGGTTTAGCGATTTGCTATCAGGAAAAATAACGGTTCCGGATCCATTTGACAAGTGTATGGTCGTTGGTCCCATACTCAACGAATCGGGCTTGGATGAACTGAGAAAAAAACTGGCTGAAACCCTAAGAGCTTTTTTCAATAAAAAACCTGCCCCCCTAAATGTTGATTCAGATAAAGTAGATAGATACTTACTTAGTCGGCTAATCAACAATTTGGAGACACAAACTAGATTGCCAGGGGCACCTGTTAATATGAGCGCTATTCACGAAGGCTGGTTAAGTGGGATGAGTCCTGCGCAGTGGATGATGTTTGTCGAAGATAACTGGCCGAAGGAATCTGCCAAAGAATTTGATGTTCCAATCAATCCTTTTTCATTCTCATCATGGTCGATACTTGGAACACTTTCTCTTATTGGTGGCTCAACTGAAGTTCCAAAATTACACAAGTTACTTGGCCCACACCGAATGATTACTAAACGTCACACTCAAAGGTTAGTAAAGTGGTTAGAGGAGGAAAAATGGATAAATAAACAATTTAATCACATACCATTCTCAGATGCAAAGGTGTTCAAACTAAAACAGGATAGATTGGGATTTGGCCGATTATCCCTCGCTTTGTGGCCCCTCAGAAGTTCCATTTCTTCATGGCGTAGAGCTAATCCCAAGGGAGATTGGGAGAACGCCCTCAATGACATTTTATCAAGCCCAAAGATACCAGCATATCAATTAAAAAAATCGCTGAATGATGTTTTTGCTAGACTCGCAATATTGACCAGTGGCCACAATGACTGCCCGGTCCCGAAAAACATGGACGAGTTGATAATATGGTGGAAAACACCACCGCCTTGATTACTCTTCTTCAACCAAGCGAAACTTCATCCCGCCGGGTAAATTAACCTGTGCTGCAGACTTGAAAAACTTCGACCTTGCTGAGTATGCTCCACTAATTAACACGCCAAGACCAACTCCAAAACCAGCACCAGTTATTGGTCTAGTTATATTATTAGATTCATATGGAGTTAACAACTGAGTAAATCCGTCCACTAATAGTGGAAGGCAGAGAATTAAACCACAACCAATCCAAACCAAAGTTCGGCGGTTGGCCTGATAAGTGCTTAACAACCAAGCATCGGGCAACAATGAAAGGCATGTGTCTTTGACAGTCCACCTATTATAGCCCTTCCGAGAAAACCAAAATCCACCAACAGCTAAGCCGAAAAATATCCCAACATCTCTGGTACATACTGGCATTTGGTTGTCATTTATTTTGATTGAGCGTTCTGGTTTGTTGTGGCAATTTAAATCTCCAAATGCGTATATGAAACCTGTGTAAGGATCTAATTCGGTCCAAGCAAAAGTGGCATTTGTATCAGTATTTCCTGACGACCACATGCCGTCGTTGGTTGCAAAATCAAAAGCATTGGCTCGCCCATTATTGAGTTCTGGTATCTCACCGGGCGCTAACATCAATGGGGCGACAAAAAATGACACTAGGAAAAAGGACGAGATATAGAAAACCCAGTTCCCTACCTTTTTCTCACGGTCCCTAGACGGAAGTCCGTTTTTATTCACGGTGTTTGGCTTAATTGGTCAGTAAAAAAATTTAGTGTCAAAGTGTTGATGAACATCTTACTATTCCTAACAACATGGAGGAAGCCGTTGGTGAGCCGGTTGGACTGGGTATGGGCTTTCAGGCAGGGGGTTTGATTGGACTATACTTGGGATTTTCCCTGGCTACTATTTCAGTCCTAACCGATGCTGAGAATATCCAAAGAACTGTTTCGCTAATGTGTATCCCACCATTTTTATTTTCACTTATTCTTGGTCCATTTCTTGCTCGCAGGAAAAAGCCAGTCATCCTTACTAAGGAGCCATTGATCGAAGCTAGAGAAAAACTCTCCAAGTTTAATGAAGGCCAGGGGAAATGGCGCGTACTTAGCCATGTCTCCAGTGATGGTGTTAATCTTAGAATAGATATGCACAACTTAGACAATATCGAAGGAGTTGTTGATACTGCATTAGAAATTGCTGAACGGACTACGGTGAAATTTATTGTCGGCAGGGGCAATGTGAAGAGTTCTTCACCTGAATTAAGAAATCGGGTTTTGACTCGCGTCGAAGATCGTGTGGGAGTCCTGCGACGCACGCGCAAAGCCAAATCTATTGAGGTAAATCCCATCAAATCCAGCGAATACAACGAATATCAAAATAAACTCAACCGAGTTTTGTTAATTCTATTGCCTATTGTTTCGTTCCTCGCTTGGCTAGAAATGAGGAATTGAAACATCATGCAGTGATAGATATTATGAAATGCGGTTGTTAGGGCCTGTCATGCGAGAGGTCAGTCTGTTTTGGAAAAGATCTCGAATCAAACAACTTGACATAGGAGAGTTGGCGGATATTTTCAAGCAGGCGGAATTTATCTCATACGTAAAAAGGATACCAAAGGACATAAGAGTTATTCTAAAAGTAAACTTTTGTGAAGGAAAATCTCCCGACGATCTCGCTGGTCTACGCTTCATTGAACTTTTAGACATCATACTTGAACCAAAGGATAATAATGACAGTTTTTTGATTTTAGTTAGGATTAACCACTCTGTATCTAACTTAAATGCAAGAACCAATGGGACTAGTTCCGTTGCCGGTAGCAGGTTAGACGGAGAAGGACTAACTTACATAATACAGGGCCCACCAATGAAATTGCGTATAGTTTCAACGCTGGCTAGGTTAATCTCTCAGCCTGACAGAATAAGTGCTAGGAGTCTAGACTTCAATTCTACTTTGAATCATTCTGCATTATCTACAAAACAATTGAAGTTAGCTAAATTTGCTTATGATCGTGGTTTTTTCGACATTCCAAAACGGACTAGGATTTCCGACATAGCCAGTGAAATTGGCTTAGCAAGAGCCACAATATCTGAACATTTGGCAAGGATTGAATCAATATTGATGGATGATATGTTTTCTTCATACGATGAGGCTTATACCGATCCAAAACTTGTGAAATCTCTTATTGAAACAATCACTATGGAAGTTGAAGATGATGATATGAATCAGGTGGACAACATGATTCAAATTTTAAGCGGCATAAAAGATTCAATCAAATCACAACTAACCGAAGTCAAGCAAGAAGAATTTGATGAAATAACCGACGATGAATTGATTCAAATGGCCGTCAAAGAACATGAAGAGAACATTAGTTTCATCGATGAAATAATTGAAGAAAAATTCAAAACTTCATCTAATTAATGGGATTATTTACAAGATACGAAGGAATAGATTCTATATGACCCGGACAGCGGACTTACTAAAGCGCCTGTCGAAGGAGGGAGTCTTGGTTCCTCCGCAGGTCAAAAAAGCAATGCTGAAGGTCAATTTAGAAGATTTTACTGATTACGATGTCGCCCCATTTTTCGCCGACAGGCCAGTTCCATACATTGAAACTAACTCTGGTAATATCAAAACAATATCAGCACCACATATGATAATCACTTTGCTGCATCATATGGAACTTTCTTATGGACAAGAAGTAATAGTTATTGGGTGTAAAGGTGGCTACCTTGCTGCATTGATTGCTACCATAGTAGGGGATGATGGTAGAGTTAATGTCTTAGACCCATCAAAAGAAGTGGTAAACCATGCCAAAGATAGATTATCACACTGGCCAACAATTGAAATCAGGGTTCTTGATGATTTAGACGTTGCCCCAATCGCTTTCCCCGGCGAATTTAACAGAGTGATAATGACTGGGCAGATAGAAAAAATTCCTGAGTGGGTCAAATCCCGAATCACCGATGGAGGATTCGTTGTTGCGCCGATTGGGAACATCGATTCGCAGAATCTGATGAAAATTGAATACCAAGACGAATTAACCCTTGAAACCGACTTGGGCAATGTTTGTTTTGGACCGATAGATGTTGACTCTACCAACAAACACCACCTCCACCCAACGGAACTCGCAGATTTGATTGAACTGTCAATTGAAACATGTGAAGAGCTTGAAATAATCAATCAAGATGAATTAAACAGCCTTCAAGATTTAGTCGCCAAGTTGAATAGTCTACCAGACGACACCCCCCCAGTTGGTGAAGGGGGAATACCAATCTCTGAACATCCTATGGTAAAACTACTGTGGCACTATTCGCCGTCATTTTTGCGATTATGGCCAATAATACAGGTAATGTTGCACCCGATGATTTCAAATTTTGAATTTAACAACTGGAACCAATTTAATGATGAAGAAGACCCTTACTGGTGAGTGAAGTGTCTACTCGATTCACTGCGGCCCTGAGTAATCTCAAAAGTAGAGATGATAGAAAAAGACGCCGCGCAGTGAGAGAATTATTCGAGATGGATGATGAAAATAACCTATCTGCATTCATACCCCTACTCAGTGACAAGGACTCGTGGTACCGCTCAAAAGCGCTTGATGCATTTAGGATGTGGTCGATGAGGAAATCCGTCGATAGCTTAGAGCCACTTATTTCTCATCAAAATCTCGACTATAACCGTGCGGCGGCAAATTTGTTAGAGAAATTTCTTGCCGATGATACTGAAGTAGTGAAGCAACTCTTCGCAAAGGATGACATAATATGCAAAACCAAATCTGCTGAATTCCTACTAAAAGCAGATGGTGAAGAAATATTCTTCCGTGAACTACTAGAAGATCCTGATTCACGTTTACGAATCATTGCCTTGGAGAGTAAATACTGTAGCGCTGAGATACATGAGCAGTTTCTTAATGATCAATCTGTCAAAGTTGTTGAATATTGTTTGGGTGAATTATCCGCCGTTAACTTTGTTATTGAAGATAGGCTTCTGGGCGATATGCTGGACCGCGGGATAAAACTTGGACTGATTATACCATATATTGTTGAAAACAACCCACAAAAACTAACCAATTATATCGAAGGAATTAACACCCAAGAAACAAAAATTTTGGTAGATTTGTTACAGCAAAAATGTCAAACTCTTAATGATGAACCAATTAAAACCTTAATCAAAGAATGTAGATACACAATCGTCGGAAGATGGCTACAGGGAAGAAGAGGTGAATTGGAAGACGAGTTAAGATGGCAGATAATCGCTGATGAAACTGTTGACGAAATTGAAAGGTCACGCTTTCTTGAACGACTATTTTCCCGCTGCGACGAGGAAAGCATCAGAAGAATGGCTGAAAAAATATCAGAGACTTCCAGTAGCGAATTAATCAGACTAACAGCGCATAACCTTTCAACTGCCGAAGATAAGGTGAAAACATGAGCAATAACTCTGGAGTGCATTTCAGCATAGATGCGACCGATTGCGCAACACGCTACCTACATGTTAGTATTGCCATTTCCCCCCCTTTTACCAGCAAGAGATTAACCCTAAAGTTTCCGAGATGGGTTCCAGGATCATACTTTATCAGGGAACCAATGCAATATCTGACAAGCTTAAACTGCCAGCAAAATGGCAATGATGTATCATTTAAGCGAAAAGCAGTAGATGCAGTTGAAATAAAAATCGCAGATCCCGATTCCAAAATAACTGTGAATTATCGAATACTAGGTATTGAGTTATCAGTTAGGTCGACTCACATTGATAGCAGTCATCTGCATATGATGCCGCCGTTTACTTTCCTGTTACCGACCGATGGCATTGAATCATCAAGGATAAATAAACCGCATCAAATTACCGTTTACTGTCCGCAAGGTTGGACTCCAGCAACGCAACTCCAACAAGTTGGAAGTGATATTGGAATTAATTCTATCATCGGTAATAACTCAGACAAATATGACTACACAGCGCCTGATAGAGATGAATTACTTGATGGTATTATCGAGGCCAATTCTAACCCCAACATCAGTTTCGAGGTAGATGGTAGGAGGCATGTCCTGAAATTGTGGGATAGTGGTGGTTATCCAACCAGCAAGACAATGATAAATCGGTTCATTGGCGATATGGAAAAAATAATTACTGAACACCACGCATTATTTGGAATTCCGGATTGGGGCGATTACATCACGATAATACACCTAACTGAAAAATCACGAGGCGGCCTTGAACACCTGAACTCGCAAACCTCAATGCTACCTAGAATATGCTTAATCGATGGACATGATGATGAATATAGGGATTTAATCAGTCTATTCAGCCATGAATATTTACATCAGTGGAATGTAAAACGGCTAAGGCCGAGTAATTTCATTGATTATGACCTACAACAAGAGGTTCACACTGAATTATTGTGGTGGTTCGAAGGGTGTACATCTTGGTTAGGTGACATGCTCTGCGTTAGATCTGGAGCTTGGTCAGAAGATGACTGGCGGAAAGATATGGACAGAAAACTTTCAAGGCATATGATGAGAAATGGTTCTGAACATGAATCACTTGCTGAAGCAAGTCATGATGCATGGATACACCTCTATAGAAGCAACGCCTTCTCTAGAGAAATTCAAATTTCTTACTATCTTGAAGCTGAACTAGGAATCTTCTGCTTGGATGCGGAACTTAGGAGGCGTTCAAAAGGAAAGCATGGAATATGCGACCTCATGGCCAAATTGTGTAAAAAATACGCTCTTGGTTATCCCAATCCAATCAAGGTGGGCGTTGATTACAAAGATATTCGTAAAGAACTAGTAAACATGGAAGGCGGCAGAAACCTTGGAATGTATCTAGATGACATGGTTTATTCTAAATCCGCTCCGGAAATAACTCATGCGCTAGAATTCTATGGATTAGGCTTGACTAGCAAAATCAACCAAGACAAAACTCCATCATTGTCTTGGTTAGGGTTGAATATTTCAGATAAAGCCGGCAGGGTGACGGTCAGTAGCCATCAGTCCAATTCTACACTGAGAAATTTGATTATGCCAGGAGACGAATTGATAGCGATCAATAGCATGCGAGTAAATAACGTCAAATCAATCAAAACAATACTTAGCAAACTTGACCCGAATGAAGTCGAGATATGCTACAATCATGAAGGTATTGTCAAATCAGTAACAGTCAAGTTGAGTGTTGAGCCGGAATTAAAAACTAAGTTAGATGGCAAAGGCAATCAGAGATGGAAACGCTATATTGCAACTAGAGTTACTTGAGTTCAGCTAGGGTGACTAAAATTGGTGGCAAATCAAATAAGGTATCATGCTTGGTAGTTTTCGGTGGAAATAATGAGTCAGATTCACACATTTCTACTACCATCAATTTAGTAATATTCTCAAGTTCTGAACTTGGCCACAAATCAAGGGTTATGTTATCTGAACTCAGGTAATCTATGCATATTGCTGGTATTTTCGATAGTCCAAGTTCCATCGCTACGGAGAGCCTGTGGTGTCCATCAAGTAAAGAGCCAGTACGAGTGTCCACCAATACTGGTTTAGTGAAACCACCCCAACGCTTTGTCATATCAAGCAACTTATCTCGGGCTTTGAGTTTGATTTCTTCATGCGGCTTGAGCCACGTCACTTCTACCAACATGACATCTTCTTCCGTCCACATAAAAAGTGGGAACAGTATTTCAAGGATAATACTTTGGCAAACACCGTAGGGCTTGGAGATTGAATTGAGGTCGCATGTTTTTGGCAATGAAGCAGACATTGAAGGTTTGCCACTGACGGCCGAAATGTCATTATTTGTTGACAATCTTCCTTCCGAAATTTCAAATGTCCTAGATGAAATCGCCGAGAATGGTGGTGGCGCATGGATTGTGGGTGGTGCCGTTCGGGACGCATCTATGGGTCTCGATGCATCGGATATTGACCTTGCAACAGACCTTAGGCCAGAGCAGTTATTGAAGATATTTCCATCTGCAATCGAAACAGGTGTTGCCTTTGGAACAATAACCGTAAAATCTGGCGATTACTTATTACAAACTACCACTCTTCGGATAGATGGCGAATACAATGACGCAAGAAGACCAGAATCGGTAGAATACGAATTATCACTCGAAAAAGACCTGAAGAGACGCGATTTTACGATAAATGCCATGGCCATCGATGTTGCTAGAAGACGTTACTATGACCCAAGTAATGGAATGCTGGATATTAAAAATCGCATCATTAGATCGGTCGGTAATCCACACAAAAGAATTAACGAGGACGCCCTAAGAATACTCAGAGCCTTCCGCTTTTTGGGCCAGATGGAACAATCAGATTGGCGACTAGAGGAACAACTCTCAATAGCTATTACAGAGTGTTCATACCTGATTAGGGACTTGTCTAAGGAAAGGATATGGCAAGAATTCTTCAAGATACTGAGTTTTAGTAGGTCTTGTCAAATCCTCATTTCAATGATTGATTGTGGAGTTTTGTCAATTGTGTTTCAGTGGGACAAAGTGGACCAAACAAAGGTAATTTCAGCGCTCGAGGAAAGACCTAAACTAGATTATGCAGCTTTGTTTGTTCTACTAAACTATAACCTAAATACTGCTGAGTTAAAGCAGTTATGTATTGATTTAAAGTTGTCCAAAAAACAAACGAGAGAGATAATATCGACCAGTGAACGAGCAAGAATTATTCCCAGTAATGACCCAAAATACCTCAGGCTCTACAGACATTTGAACGGAGACAGATCAATGCAAATATTAGAGTTATCTAGAATCTTTTCCCACCACCAAATGGTCGATAAATTATCGATGGTGAATTCTGACTACTTTGCCGAAATTATCTCCCTAATTGGTAAATTACCGCCCTTGACCAAGACACAACAACTTGTTGATGGGAATTGGTTAATGACATCAACTGGAATAAAGCAAGGTATAAGGCTAGGTCGGCTCAAAGAATGGTTGTTTAGGTTGCAAATTGAGAACAACTGGAATTCTATTGCTGAAGTCGAACAATTTCTTGCAACAATTCATTGGCAGAGTAGCGATTATGAGGCGTGGCCACAAATGTCTCTAGAATGAAGGCACCATATTCAAAAGTGATGAATACTACGCTTCTGCATGTTCAGTGGTAGAATTTCCGAGGCTGTTGCTAGGCAGATTGAGAAAAAAATAGCAGAGAATAATAATTTAAATTCGCTATCCAACTCTGAGTTAGCCGACCTTGCAGTCGAATTTGTTGGCGACGCACCTCCTTCTCATGTACCTAGAGAAACTGTAATAGAAATACTATCACAACAGCCTCAAATTTCAGAGTGGCGAACCAGTATCAAACAGAAAGCAATAACTGCAGCAAAAGAAAAAGTATCTACTATGGCCACAAATGTTGACCCTAGAATGGCTGATATGATTAAGCAGCAATTTGGTCAATGGCTCCAAAACTCGGGACTTTCTAGCACTGAAATAACCACAAAAATAGATACCAATTCCGACGGTAAAATCACGGAAGAAGAATTAAATCGTTTTATTCAAAATCTTTCTGGAACTAATCCGCCAGATTGGGTTTCAGTAACTCTGATGAGCATCCTAGACACCGATCAGAATGGTGTAATTGAAGTTCAGGAATTATGGAATTATCTTGGAGCAATTGGCTTTAACGTCCCGAGCATAAACCATCCAGAGGACCAGTTTGACCAACAGCAAGAACTCAATGAGTCCCAGATTAATGAAGAACAAGCAAATGATGAAGCTGAGATAGACATTGATAGTGAACTTGCTGAACTTGATGAAACCGAACCTACAATAGAACCGGAGCAAGTAAGTAATCCAAGTATTGAGCCAGTGATAGAATCACCTGATGCAATATTACAAACTACCCAAGAACAGAATCATGATGAATCAGCTTCGACTGTAAATACCTCTATAGAAATAGGCATAGAGAAGTTACATTCAACAAGACTCCATCGAGAGTCAAACCAGGTGATACAGTCTACCGGACCTGGCCACTGCCAACTAATGGTGGAAAGGGTTGAGCGAACGCTGATGGTGATGGACAACTACCGTGGAGGAATGACTGCCACAGGACTATTAGATGGTGGCCCATATACTGTAGCAGTGCTATTTGAACCCGAACACAATGAATTGATAGAGCAAAGCGTTGGCAAAAAAGTATCCTTTACCGGAGCTCTATATGATTGGTCCAGCGGTCTTAGGCAAGCGAAAATTAAGGCCATTGAGTTGGAGTCTTGATTACTTCAATGACCTTGCAATAACGATGCGTTGCACCTCTTGAGTTCCCTCGTAAATTTGCGTGATTTTAGCATCTCTGAAGAAGCGCTCAACTGGAAATTCTTTCGTGTAACCATATCCTCCAAGCACCTGAATCGCACGCTCTGTGACCCACATTGCTGTATCACCGGCAAACAACTTTGCCATACTGGCTTCTTGGGTGTGTCTTGGGCCATCATTTTCATAATGTTCTTGTTTGGCCCATGATGCTCGGTATACCAAATCTCTAGCGGCTTGGATTCTTGTTGCCATGTCGGCGAGGTAGTTCATAATCATTTGATGATGGGCGATTGGCTTACCAAACGCCTCCCTTTCGTGTGAGTAGTTCAGCGCCGCCTCATAAGCGCCCTGAGCTATGCCCAACGCTTGTGCAGCAATGCCAATGCGACTGTTGTCTAGTGCATTCATTGCTATCGGGAAACCATTGCCAACACCTTTCAAAACGTTCTCGACAGGGACCTTGCAGTTATTCAATACCAGTGTGCAAGTGTCTGACGAACGGATTCCTAATTTGTCCTCTTTCTTACCAACAGAGAATCCTTCAAATGAAGACTCGACGATAAAAGCCGTCGTTCCTCCATGTCTTTTAACCCCGTAATCTGGGTGATCTACATCTTTGGCAAACAGAACTATTATTTTGGCTTGAGCTCCGTTGGTGACCCACATTTTCTCACCATTCAAAATGTAATATTTACCGTCATCCGACAACTTTGCTTTGCAAATCATTGCCGCAGCATCAGTTCCGGCACCTGCCTCAGAAAGTGAGTACGCACCTACTTCCCCAGCAGCGAGCCTGGTTAGGTAATTCTGCTTTTGCTCTTCATTACCATGTAGCGCAATTGTCTTAGCGCACAAGCCGACATGAACACAAAACATTACACCAAACGACGGGTCTACCCTGGAGAGCTCTTCTACAATTATCGATTCGGATATGTCGTCGACTGGCGAGCCACCGTATTTTTCAGGTATAGTTACGCCTTGTAGCCCGAAGTCGAGAAACTGTTGCCATTCTTCACTAGGTGGAATCTGATTAGCGTCTCTATGTTCTGCAGTGGGGGCTAAAACTGACTCGGCAAAGTCTCTAACTAGTTCCCTAATCATTTGTTGTTCATCACTTTCTCCGTAGTTCATGAGGCTCCCGATTTAAGCCAACAAGTCGACTCTCTTAACCCGTTTGCTATTTGGGCAAATCAAAGAATACCCCAATTCTTCATATACGATGTGTATGAGGCGCGCACAGGAGGAATCATTTTGGATGAAGAAACCGTTGAATTTAATGTTGCACATAATAGAAAATACTCCACAGATCACTTGTGGTATCAAGAAAAAGATGAAAGGCTAATGATTGGCGTAAGCGAATTTTTGAAGCTAGAAATAGGTGACGTCTTGAGAGTAATTCTACCACAAGCCGAAACAGAAGTAGATGAAGGCGATGGAATGTTCTCAATATGGACTGCTGAAGAGAAGAAGCCTTTCCCCGCACCCTTTTCCGGACTCATTGCAGAAGTAAACGGTGAAGTTGAAATTAATCCTGACCTTGCTAACGACTCTGCCTACGACCTCGGTTGGATAATCATCCTCGAACCGCATGACCTTGACCTTGAATTACTATTAGACCCTGATGAATACGTGGAATATCTGGCTGAACTGTGAAGGTTCTGGTGAACCCCATGGAACAGATGCAGATTCTAAAGCAGAGCTTGAGTGATGCACCAATTATTTGGAAGGGCGACTACCCTTACTTTATTCACCCAATTACCGACGGTGTTCCAAGGCTGGAACCAAATGTATTACAAGCGATAGTTGACCTAACTGAACCGCTTGTTGACTGGGATAATATCGACATTATACTTGGGATTGAAGCCATGGGACTTCCACTAACTGCCCCTCTTGCTATGCGGACTGGAGTGCCGATGGTGATTGCTAGAAAGAGGAACTATGGACTAGAAGGAGAAGTTCAGATTAATCAACAAACAGGATACTCAAAAGGCAGTATCTATCTAAATGATATCAAAGCAGGTGAAAGAATTGCGATAATCGATGACGTACTGTCTACGGGCGGAACAATGAGATCGGTTATTGAGGGCGTAAAGCAAACAGAAGCAAGCATCGAAAATATTGTAATAGTTGTCGAGAAGGGTGATGGAATGCAAAACCTAAAACAAGATTACCCAAGTATCAGGTTTGACTCACTAGTAAAATTACACATGGATGGCGAGAAGATTATCGTAACAGATTAGAGGTGAAATTATGGATTTAGAGAGGCATGACTTCCAACTCGATGACTTAGTCGAGAAAATCAAGCAAAATGACAACCGCTTGATTGCCCTACAAGTTCCTGAAGGTCTCAAAATGCAAGCCCTAGAAATGATGGATGAGATTGAAACTGAGACAAGCGCCAAAGTTGTGTTAGCCGCAGATCCGTGTTACGGAGCGTGTGATTTAGTCCATGACAAAATGAAAATGATGGGAGTTGAATTGGTCGCACACATGGGCCACTCACAGATGAATATTGATTCGGGAATGCCTACCGAATTTATTGACGTAAAATATGATGGTGATCCAGAATTAAATACCGTTTTACCAATCCTCAACAAACACCTAGCTATGGCAAAAGACAGAATGGCAAACCAACAATCTGTTGGGGAACTAACTGAAGCTGAGGCACAAGAGAAATTTATCGATGCTGTAGGTAGAATGGCGCCACTAACCAACACCAAACTTGGATTAGTCGGCTCGATTCAACACCTTCACCTGTTACCCGAATTTCACGACCGGTTAGAGCAAGCGGGCTTTGATGTAACTATTCCTGTTGGTGGCGCAAGGCTGTCGTTCCCTGGTCAAGTGCTTGGTTGCAACTATTCTGGTGACGACGAAAGTATCGGACACTACCTTTTCTTGGGGTCAGGTGACTTTCACCCGATCGGACTTGTGCTCCACACCGGTAAGCCGTTAGCAATGTTAGATCCTTACTCCGGTGCTGCCGAGGAAATGTCGTTTGAGAGAATCGAAAGAATTCTGCGACAGCGGTTCGGTTTGATAATGTCAAGTCAGGATTGTCAATCATTCGGTATACTTATCGGCGAGAAACCCGGACAAATGAGACGCACTCTTGCCTTGAGAATGAAAAGAATGCTAGAAAAACACGGGAAAAAAGGCTACCTTCTTGCGCTTGAACATATCGGCCCTGATTTAATAGATTTTTATCCAGTTGATGCTTTTGTTAACACGGCGTGTCCAAGGATTGCAATTGATGATGCCGTAAGATATCGTAAACCACTGATAACTCCGTTCGAACTAGAGGTCGCACTGGGTGAGAAACAATGGGAAACCGGTTACATGTTTGACGAGATTCCATGACATCTCTAACTAGCAGATAACTAGTAAAACAAAGCGTATATTCAATAACGGTTGGCGTAAGCCTTCTGATGTTATGACAAGCTATCTTGACAGAATCGGCGCGGGCTATGTTATTCATGACCCTGAGCCACTGGATTTTGATTATGTTCCACAACAAATTGTTTGTCGTGAGCAATATCAGAACCAACTAGCCGCTAGATTCGCTTCTATAGACAAACCCGAATCAAGTTGTAGGGCTGTAATTACCGGACCTGTCGGTAGTGGTAAAACCGTTCTCGTCAAGACCTTCTGTCGCGACTTGCAAAGGCACCTGATTAACCGTAGAACTATCAATATAGCTCACGTTAATTGTCGAAATGCCTCGACCAGCACCCGTGTAGTGCAGCGTATTCTGCACGCAATAGACCCAGGTCACCCCGACCGTGGATTATCGATTGGAGAACTACTACTAAGCCTGAGGAAACTAACTCGAAGGAATTCCTCACATCTAATTGTAATATTAGATGAAGTAGATCACATGCTTAGAAAATCAGGCGATGATATACTGTATCAATTACTCAGAATTGATGAGGACCAAGAAGGCAAAGGCACCCTATCATTAATTTTGATTAGTCAAGAGCAAGTGCTAGATGTTCTAGAAACTGCAGTAATTTCACGAATGGGTAAAACCAATCTCATCAAAATTCCAGCATACGATGAGGATGAATTATTCAATATCGCAACTCAGAGAGCCGAGTTATCCTTAGTTAATGGCTCATACACTGAGGAGATTATTCGCCTAATTGCAGAAAAATCAGCTCCTGTAGGTGATGCTAGGCTAGCCATTGAACTGCTCAAGGCTGCTGCTGAATCGTGTGAAATCAGACAAGATGACCATACTGAAAGAGCGATTAGTATTGATGATGTGCATGCCAAAGACGAAATTCTAGCGGTTGACATGGTCTCAGAAATTGACGCCATTGAAGGACTAAAGCCACATGCAATGTTGGTTCTATTAGCGATTTGTCGCCGCTTAAGAAAAGATACTTCTATGACAACTGGTGATGTTGAAAATCTCTATGCAGTAGTTTGTGAGGAATATGAAGAAACCATGAAGAGTCACACAACCTTGTGGAAATACCTGAAGGAGATGGAAGAACGCCAAATAATCAAAACCAGAATTTCAACAGTTAGTGGCGGAAGAGGCAGAACCACTCATTTGAGTATGCCTCATTTCTTACCGAGTGACATAGCAAGCAGGCTTGAAATGCTGATAAAAAAGCGCTTGTAAGCCAAAATTAACGCTCATTATTTATCCGGTGAGCATAAATACAGGTCTCTGTTGGCCAACCTGTCTTAGAGGCGTGATTATGGCTACTGGTTCACAAGGAGAGTTTGTTGCTGTCGTAAATGACACAGACCCAAAAAGCAACGGTAAAGCATATTCATTAAAAATAACAGGCAACAATTACTCGCAAATTCTAGGCAAGAAAATCGGCGATGTTGTTGATGGTATTTTCGTGGGCGAGGGTGACAAAACCCTCTCTGGATATAAATTGCAAATAACTGGCGGAGCCGATAAGACCGGAACCCCACTCAGAAGAGATTTAGAAGGTGGTTCAAGACAGTCAATTCTAGTTACTCAATCAACTGGTTTCAAAGGGCATAACTTGGTATTCAAAACCAAAGGTGGCGAGAAGAAGCGATTCCGCTACAAACCTGATGGCCTGCGCAAGCGCAGAAACTTCCGTGGCAATACCATCAACCAAGATACAAGGCAGATAAATCTCAAGGTTGTCGAAGCCGGCAAGAAAGCGCTAGCAGATATTCTAGCTGCAGAAAGTGAGGAAACATCGGAGTGAATCCCGAGAGGGTCTTCGTGAGCAGGAGTGTGTGGGAATGGCGAGAAAACTCCCCACACAACCAACTGTCAACATCGGATTAGTCGGCCACGTAGACCACGGTAAGACAACCCTAACCAAAGCCCTTTCCGGAGTTTGGACCGATACTCACTCAGAGGAGAGGAAACGCGGCATATCAATCAAATTAGGCTATGCTGATACGGCTTTCTACCAAACCAAAGATGGTAAGTATTACTGCTCCGGAAAGAATCCAAATGGGAAAAAAGATGTTGATGAAGAATTAAGCAGGGTCGTATCTTTTGTCGACGCCCCCGGACACGAAACACTGATGGCAATAATGATCACTGGTGCATCAATTATGGATGGCGCAATGTTGATGGTTGCAGCCAATGAAAAATGTCCACAACCTCAAACACGTGAACATTTAATGGCACTCAACATGTCAGGAATCGAGAACATCGTCGTAGTTCAGAATAAGATCGATCTGGTCAGCCGCGAACGCGCTATTGAATCCTACCAAGAGATAACAGAATTCCTCAAAGGGACTGTTGCGGAAGGTGCACCAATCATACCAGTTTCAGCACACCATGATGTAAATCTTGACATTCTCATCGATGCTATCGAAAAAACCATTCCAACACCTGACAGGGATCAAAAAGAATCTCCATTGATGCATGTTGCAAGATCGTTTGATATCAATCGTCCGGGAACCAGACCGACCAAACTCAAAGGCGGCGTTATCGGTGGAAGCATAGTCAGAGGTGAATTCAAAGTTGGAGATAACATAGAAATCGGCCCTGGTAGAAAAATTGTACAAGGCTCAAAAACTCGTTGGGAACCAATAAACGCAACCGTTACGAGCATGCAAGGTGGCGGTCTGAGCCTTGAAAAAATGCATGCTGGTGGCCTCTGTGGGCTTGCAACTCAACTCGACCCATCAATTACAACATCAGATAATCTATCTGGACAAGTCGTTTCATTAGCTGGATCCTTACCTGAAACTAGGGACTCAATCGAAATATCAGTCCACCTAATGGAGTCAATGGTTTCAACCGATGGCTCAAATCCAGAGAAAATCCACCCGCTAAGAAATAATGAGATGTTGATGATTAATGTGGCAACAGCCACATCGGTTGGTGTGACAAGAAATGCCGAAAAGACTCGAACTTCATTGGAATTGAGACTACCAATTTGTGTTGATGCTGGTGAAAGAGTTTCACTATCTCGAAGAATAGGCTCACGCTGGCGATTGATAGGTTACGGTATTATTCAATAGGCGGTATAATGACTCAACAAATTATCGTTGACAGTTGTGGCTGGGTCGCAATAATTGATTCAAAAATAAATTTCGAGTCTGAACTTGAGCGTTTATTCGGTAATTTCACATTGATACTTACTGAGTCAGTGAACATTGAATTGACCGATCTAGATGCAGCAAGGACACGTAAAAATTCCCTCTTGATGGACTTACTTAGGCAGAAATCTGTAACCGTTCAATCAGAGCAGTCCGGTCATACCGATGACCACATTTTCGAATTAGCCAATTCAGGTAACTATGCTGTTTTGACTATTGACAAGATTTTGAAGAAACGGTTGTATCGACGTGGTATTGACGTAGTAGAAGTGGCAAAAAATCAGCACTTAAGACTTATAGAGGGTCTATAGAAATGTTAAGGCAGAGTAAATAAGTCATCATCGCCATGACCGTCTAACAAACGCAACTTAATGCCTGCATCAATCCAAGCATGAGCATAATTTATCGCACCAAAGGCGCGGATGTAATCTCCCATTTCCATAAAGTATTGAGCATCATTAGCATAATCATCAGCCATCCTTAGTAATATCGTTAGCATCTGACCCTGTTGTGATTTAGGTTCGTGAATGGCAGTAGCCTTTTCCCTAGCGGCTTTTGTTAAATTTAGGTAATGCATTACTTTGTCAAGAGTGATTTTATCATTAATTTCCTTCACTCGCCACCCTCCTTTTGTCGCTTTAGAAGGCGTTTCACATCCTCTTGTCGGCCAAGTGATTGATACAATTCGACCGCTAAAGACAATCTACCCTCATCCTCAGCCAGCCTAGCTTTGTCAAACAGGGATTTCCTTTCGTCCCAATCTCGTGCCATAGCAGCCTCCGCTGCTGCTTTATACCGGCTCTCCCTTTCAGAATCAGCGAGGTGTGGTGCTTTCCACATACGGATTAATCCGTTCCTAGTACCAGTTACCATACTATCTGTGGTGACTTTTTGCAACAAATCACCCAGATTCATACTCTGACCCAAAATGCCATCGCTTTCACCTTGTAAGCCAGATAGATGGTATAGCACTCCCTCAATACCAAGAACCCACCAACCATCTCCACATCTAATACCTTCCATTGGCTCTAACGAATCTGATTGCAATTTTTCGATGTAATCCCAGCCGAATGGATGAGGTACTCCTTCCCATATTTCACCTGAACTGGTCTGTAGTAACAATCTACCCTGATCTAACCTTGAAACCCAACTCCAAATTCTATCCTCAAGGCAACGCTTGGAATAATTATTGCCAAGTCTGCCACACCATAACTTTCCATCATCTGATTGCCAAATTATGTGTTCCCTATCTAGCCAACCAACCAATCTTCTTACTTTACCCGTCTTGAAGCGCTTTATGCCTACTCCCTCATGAGAGAATAAGTGCAACTGCCCTTCTTTGCCTGATAAAATCCAACCTCCACCGGGGCGAGCAATAACATCATTGAATCCACCAAAGGTGGACCTACCCTCATGTAACATGCTGCCATCTGTTGTTGATATAACGTAGAATCCGTGCGCAGCTAAAGCGGCTAAAATACCATTTTGGTAATTAATTGAATGAATTCTAAATAGCGTTTTTACTGTCCATCTAATATTGCCGTCTGATTCTATTAGGGTTAATTCTAACCCATTACTCACAACAACTCCTCCCTCGACTGCAGCAATAGCCGAAACTCGCTCAGACGCTTGCCAAGACCATGAAATGCTCCACGACATCACGCATCACTCTCCATTACTCCCCATGCAATAAGTTGGGCTTTCGCTGATTGAGTCAACTGGTAATATCTGCTACGGCCTTTCATTCTTGCATTAAGAATACCTGATTTTAACAACTTATTACTAATTTGAGATAACCTCGGGCGCTTGACATCTAGGTGCGCTAGGATTTCCTTATCACTTGGTGAGTATTTTCTTACTTTAGCAATTGAGAGGATGTATGATTCATTAGCAGTGAGTGAGGATAGTGCCAGGGGATCTAATGGATAATCCACTTTCTCAGAAAACTTATCATCTCTTAAGTTTAGTAACGACTGTATGAAGTTATTCCCTCTGCGCTGTGGTTGGCTATCTTGTGGTTTAACTAACTTTGATAATAAGGATATTATTGTGCTTATTTCAGTTGGGTGTATTACCGATTCTGAATGCGAATTTAGTCCGTCTAAACCTTCGTCTATGGCATAATCATCTTCGGGTTCCATATCAGTAGTCAAGTCAAAACCAACCTCATCATGAATCAATTCAGCAGAATTATGTTCCTCAAAGTCTATCCTCTCCTCGGGTTCAACCATTTCCTTGGAGACCCATAACTCAGTTCCATCATTAGTTGGTTGATTTACCATTTCTTCTGGTTCCTTTTTTTCTGTTTTAACATATTCACGGGTTCTTCCAAGGAGACCCCCAAATGCTCCGGCGTCAATTACTGGTTTAGCTCGTTCATCTGTCATAATTACTTCATCTGTATCTGGCTTAGCCGAATAAGCAAAATCTTCTACCGGTGCGTCAAGTTGTTGTGACTCGGATAAACCGTCTAAGTCTAAATCAAAATCAAATAAATTGGAGTCTGTCTCAATTGTTAGAACATCTGTTGGTGATTCTCTCTGTTCCCACGGTATTGAGGCATCAATGATATCAGAGGATTGGTGTTCGACATCGTTCTCTACTTGCTCGACGGGTGTTGAAGGTTCAACACGATCATTAACCGTTAGCGGTAGATTCGTTGTGGAAAAGCCATTTTTGCCTGATGAACGGAAATTATCTATGGCATCACGCATGAACTTAATGACTTCAAGCGGCAATCCACCGGTTTTCTCATGAATCGTTCTGGCATGGTCAAGACTGAGGGTAAAATTATTATTGGTCGCTGAAGCAATGCGCTTCTCAATTAAAGCTTGCACTTCGTCTACAGATAGGGGATGAAGCGTCTCAATCTTGTCAAAACTATGCATAACATGTTCTGAGATATTCATTCTTTGTCGGGATTCAACCACCACAACAATAACTGCTCGGAGTCGCTCTAAAGAGGGCAAGACATCACTGAGTGCGACCAATAGGACGCTGTCCTCGACATTTGGCGTATCTATGACGATTAAGGGTAAACTTTCAGTAAAAGTTTGTGAATAATCAACCATCCGCTTGATCAATTCCAATGGGTTTTTTGGCAAATCATAATCTATTAGTTCTGAATATATTCTCTGAAGTAAACTTTCGCCGGGGTTTGCGGCAGATATATGGTCAATATGGACCGATTTTGGTGCTTCTAGGGCCGAACATCGCAACAATGATGTTCGCCCACTACCAAGGTCACCAACCATCAGTATCCTTCTTGTCGAGCAGAATTTGATATATTGTGCTAGACGATTCCGAATATCGGTGCGACCAACATACAACTCAGATTTTTCTCCTTCAAGCGGTATTGCTGAGAATGGATTTGAATCTAACCCAGGGAGATCGAAACCAAGACTCTCTACACGCAT
>DAWS01000114.1:0-1348 GCA_002506025.1 Euryarchaeota archaeon UBA111
TCCAACAAGCCTGACCGGCGAGGCGGCGCTGCTGAGGCCGTTCATCAGTACTATCGGCAACAACTGGTCGATTGCGTTGGTTAATGGTGGCAATACCAACCTGCCTCCGTGTGGTGCAGTTGACCCTACAGACCCTAACAGTGCGGTTCGATGTGAGATTGTTCCGGAAATGAACACTGGTGAAGGATTTAGAGTCACTGGAACAGTTTCAAACCGAACCCTTGCACCATGGGTCGACGATCCAATAACGCTGCAAATTGATATTGACGGCAATGGCTTGTTCATTGGTCAACAAGAGACTCAGTTCACCTCTAAACCAACACAGGCATGTTCAACATGTGATGCGGTTTACGACTACAACTTTACTTGGCTCAGTCAATACCCAGCTAAGACATATGGAACTAGAGTAGACTTTACTAACTCGGCTTACTACTTCACTGGTAACACCAGTACACTTTCACCAACTGGCGCATACATCAACATCACCGTTATTGGAACAACTGACTTCCAAATGACTTCAACACCGAGATTGTATCGAAATACTAGCACGGTTATTCAAGCAAAATTAGTTGATAATTCGCTACAACCAGTAAGAAATGCCCCAGTCAATTACACCTGGTCATTTGATGGCAGGTCTGGTGTTAACTACACGGATGAAAACGGATTCTTCGAGGTTCCATTTACCATTAACAGCACTGATTCGCTTGGAAACTTCTCATTGGAGTTTGAATATCCGGGCTCTAAACTGCTCAAAGGTTCATCTGTAAGTCAATACATTTGGGTTATTTCTCGGACGAATATTTCTGTAACGGATCTATTGCCACGGCAGGTGCAAGAAGAGTTTGGTAACTTCAGAGTAAGTGGTGACTCATGGAACTTTGTTGCTCAAATTACCGATGACGGCGCCAATGATCCAAGTATTACTCCAGTTAACCTAAATGGTGCAAACGCACCTAATGGTGGCTTGGTTGATGTTATCTTTGAAGGAACTGACTTCCAAGGAATTACCTATCGACAATTGGTTGCAACAATCGCCCCGCAGGGTGCTGGACAACTAACGCTTCCAGAACCTATTCCGGGCGCTGGTGATTCTCATCTGTGTTATTATGACGGCAATAACGACGAGTTCTCCGATTGGGACACCAATCAAGACGGAATCGTCAGTCGGCAGGAATCTGTTGGCTGTTTAAGAGCAGACATTCTACCACTTACCCCATCCAAGCTTGCCCAAGACCCGGCAGGTTTCCTACCAGATGGATTCGGACCTGTTAATGTCATATTGAGGTATGAGGAAAGTCTGCCTAATGAAGGCTGTCAACCATTTGCTGATGACCTAGACATCAGGACC
>DAWS01000114.1:1747-3914 GCA_002506025.1 Euryarchaeota archaeon UBA111
ATCGAAAACGGATTTAATTTAATTGGAACCACATTTATCGATGCACCAGATGAAGAAATTGTTTACACCGGAGAGTTTGATCCTCAAACCAACCAATATGAAGACAAGCCAATGATTCTAACAGGACGTCTCTATGACGAGTTGGGTAATAACCTAACAAGCAGAATTGTCTCTGCGCAATATACGATGAAGAATGATCCAAACAACCAAATTACCAAGTGTAACGATGTAAGAACCGATGAATTTGGTATCTTCGTTATCGAGTGTGACATTGAGGGCGTGCAGGCAGGTCAAGCAGATATCAACATCATTTACTCTGCTCTTGATTCGCAAAACCGCGACCAATACCGCTACAAATCAAAGACACTACCTCTGACCTACCAGATATTCTCGAATTCTACTCTGTCTATCACTGACGTTGGACCATTCAAGTCTACTACAGACAAGTGGTTGGCCCCTAATGGAACCGAGTATTACCGATTGTTCCTGAAAGAATCATTCCACATTGATGCGGTTTTGAAACAGAGCAATGGTGACCCTGTTGGTGATAAGTGTCTCAATATTTATCTCGACCCAGAAGAAAATGTCAGACCAATCGCGCGTATTCGTACCAGCCAAGGCTTGGACGACCGCGGAACTATCAGTTGGTTTAGCGGTGACCCGCTGCAGAATCCAACTCTGAAAGGTGTTGAAACAACGGGCGGTAAGACAGAGGGCTTCCGAGTATTGCGTGTGGCTTACGAACCGACGGAAGATTTGAGCAACTACGGTGGTTGTGCCAGAGATGCAGACAAGTCGCTCAATGGATCTTTCATGGATGTCGATATTCTGGTTAGGTCTCGAGTAGATATCCAAGTTCAACAAACATGGCGCTATGTTGGCGATAATGGTCTCTCAGAAGGCGACCCGGTAATTGGTGAAATCGCGCTCATCAGGGATCGTTTAGACCTAGCTGTTGAAAATGAAGAGGTATTTTTCCTCCGCCAGTATTTCTCCAATGATGGCGAGTGGGTTACTGATGGTGAAAACCGCTCAGTTACCAACGAGCAGGGTATTGCAAGCTTCGAATGGGCATTTGATGGGCGAACTTGTGAAGGTCAGCCCTGTCAAGGATTGTGGCGCATTATCGCCTATTATCCAGGCTCGACATTCTTTGCCCCATCGCAGGATAACATTTCACATGAAATACAATGGCGAGAACCAGTTTCTGCCAGTGCAGACGCCGGCTTCTTCACGCCAGCAAATACCATGGCTCTAGTTATCTTACTGATGGCTCTGATAATTGGTGGGGCAGCATACTATCAACGCACACAAGCACGTCGACAGGTGCAGGCTCTGCGTGGTATCCTAACCGATGCAATGTTACAACTTGAGGCGAGCAACGAATTTATTGCTGCAATCTTTGACTGTTACAAGAATTTGGTTAGACACTTCAGAAAGCATGGCTTCATGAAGAAGGTCTATGAAACCACGAGAGAATTTGAGGCTGCAGTTCGAAAGGCGTTCGACATGGTGCCAACCGAGCAATTGGATGCCTTCCTGACCATCTTTGAAGAGGCAAGATATTCCGATCACACAATCGATGCGAGTCATCGAGACCGTGCAGTCGCCACTCTGGGTATGATACAGCAATCATTAACCATAGCACTCGGAGAAGGTATGATGGTAAAGCGCTTTGATGATGTCAACCTCTACAACAACCAGACGAAAGCAGGCGAGTTTGTAGCAGCTGACGGTTCCGTGCGACAAGCAGGTATCGTTGATGGCGAGGATTCCAACTTCAAGATATGAAATAAATCATCTTTGATTTATTGCGAACCTTCAAGTGGCGAATTCGCTGTGACTTGCTCATGGAAGACTGGAAAGGCCTAATCGACCAAGCAATGCAGAAAGAAACCTCCGATTTGATTGCTGCCCATGCAACGTATGGACAAGCGGTCAGAGTCGCATTGAGTGAAGCGCAGATGCTGTTAGGAGACCTTGAAGCTGCACAGATTATTGAATCAATTTATGGCGCACTGGTTGCCTACTCGCAACAAGTAATGCTCAGGATGAAGGCAGAGGATCCTGAAGTTGGCGGTGTTGACCATGCATTCAGAGCAGGACAAGCATACGGCGTAAGTTGTGTTCTCAATCACCTAATCGACCAACTCACCGATGTTGTTGG
>DAWS01000143.1:0-11718 GCA_002506025.1 Euryarchaeota archaeon UBA111
AAGGTATTTTCCGATGCGCTTGATGATAGTAACTTTGGTGACTCCTTCAGCGTTCGGCAGATGGCGCTTTCGACCGCTCTACCGACATACAGAACGGGTATTTGTTTGATTTTAAGTTTCAACACTTTCTCATAGAACCACAAACGTTGACAAGCCCGAAAGGAATTGACTTGGCTTGCAGAAAGTCGATTAAACGGACCAACATCATCGAGTCCAGAATCCACTTCCGTTACCGGCATAATCGGTGGTTGATGCTTTACCCATTTCAAGTCTACCTTAATTCAATTTCGTGATACGAGTTGACCTTTGGTCGATACGTAATTGAGGCAATCCCGACCTCCAACCCAGCTCTGCTGAGACAATCTTTACTCTGTCTCCAGGCTTAATTTCGAGCATTTGGCTTGTTATGCTTGATCCGAAAGCAACTACTTCTGCAATATGGTTACCGTCCCAGATATGCATATTTCGCATTGACCAAGGTTTTTCATCAAGTCTAACTCCGCTTCTATGGTCTATAGAAACTATAACTCCTTCGACATTGGCCCGTGTCCTCATCAGACCGATGCGTGTTATATTGACATCAGCATAATCCCCATTATCGGTTGAATTTAGGGAAACTATGCTGCTCTTGCTATCCAAATAAATACGGGGATTACCCCGCCAAACTCCGGGTAAGGCGTTCGTAATAATTACCTCACCATCAGCGTAATCATGCAGGCTGGAGAAGGCATTTGGCTCGCTTTCCTCAACCGTTACTTGTGTTCCAGATACGCTAATCATGGCGCCTAATACCGGCTCAGCATAGTGATTCGGCAACGGACCCCATTGTCCAGTGAACTTTCCACGAATATTTATCCTGGATTGGATATCGCCTATCATCTGACTTGGAGGAGATATCTCTATTTTCATATCCATAACTTGCTTTAGGTGTTCAAATCCTTGTAAAGTATTTTCCTCACCAAACATACACCAAAAACAACCTGCTGCATTGTTACAAGGTTTTGGATAAGAATCAGGAAATCTTACAGGCCCTTCACCTAAACTCAACATATCCTGATGTATTGATTTGTATTCAATAGTCAACTGATTGATTTTATCCTCACTGGGCACTGGAAAGTAAACCCGATCTGGGCCGTCAAGATACCAGCCTTCGATACCATCAACCTGTTGATTGTCGTGTGTTTCGTGCCACAACCATGCATAAAAATTGAGCTGATGCTCCAGAGATTGCGCAAATTTAGAATTTGGATTACCAGATTTAATATCGATTAACCGAATCTTGCCATCCCATCTTAAGACCAAATCTAATTCACCAGCAGCCCATCCATCTGGGTGGAACAATCGTTGAGGCTGGTGAACCCTTGGGTCTTTGACCCATGGCCTAGCAATCTCCCAGGCCTCTGTCCAACTAACTGGGTCATCCTTACTTTGCCAAACCATCGGTTCGTCTTCTGCCCAAGTTCTAAGGCCAAAATTTCTTACCTTGTCTGGAATAGGGAAAATTGGCTCATCACCCCACGCAGGACTTGGGATTGAGTGCGGATTTTGTTGCTGTCTGAATTCATCTAAGTAAGGACCTCCATTAGCTAGGTAACACGATTCTACCTCCTCGAGAAACAGGTGAAGACCATTCCTTATCTTACGGGTCAATTCGTCAACTGATACTTCTTCCCAAGTCTGTGAATCTTTACGCCAAGCGGTAGATTCCCAATTTTGTTTACTGGTTTGATAACATTGGACTGCCTCCTCTTCGGCGAGGGCGAAGCACCACTCTTTCAGTTCCTCTAGTGAGTTAATGCTTACTGGACGTCTCATCAATATTGAACATAGCGCATCTTCGAGGGTAATTCCCAGGATTTGTGAGATTGATTTCGGGCTCGACAAACCCAGTTTATTTGACAAGAAATAGGCTTTTTCACAACGCAGATATTTAGTCAGTGAAGAGGCGGATAGACGGGTTCTGGTTCTGCTCAATGGACCTCCCGATGGCGGTATTCCAAATGGCATTTTGTCACCTATTTTGACTCGAATGAGTAGAAATCTCCGGAGCTCTGCTGCTCCCTATCTTTGCGACTATCTGGCTTATTTATGCGCGGGCGCTTAGAATCGTGGTCACGCCTGAAGGTGATATTTACTTGATCAAGAAACTGGTTCATACCATCTCTAAGTGGATAAGGTCCAGTCGCTCTACCAGATTTTCCACCCTCGCCATCAAAAACCATTAGTGAATCACTTAGAATATCAATAAAATATACATCGTGGTCTATCACTAGAGCGGTCTTTTCATTTGCTTCCATAGTCCGTCGGATTGCTTTAGCAGCTTCCATTCTTGCATTTGCATCTAAATGTGCTGAGGGTTCGTCCAGCAGATACAAATCTGCATCACGGCCAAGACAAATTGCAATCGATACTGCTTGTCTCTCTCCACCAGACAACTTTTTCACTCGCTTTGGCAATAACTGATCCACTCCTAGGGCTTTGATTACATTGACATTAAACTCACCACTGCGCCATTTTGCACCGAGTTCACTATCCAACCATAGTTGCACGCTGCAATCCATATCGATGTCGATATGTTGGGGTTTGTATGAGATAGTTGGTTGATTTTCAACCCAGCCCTCATCATATTCCATCAGACCAGCAAGAATTTTCATCATCGTAGATTTTCCTGTCCCGTTTGGACCTACTACACCAACTACTTCGCCTCTGTGCAAAGCACCTTTGCCAGCAGTAAATGTGAAATCACCTAGATTTTTCTTAAGTTCATCCCACGATATAATTTGGTTACCCGCGGAGGTATTTCTGTCTCTATGCAGCAGGAATTTTATCGGTTTACTCCTAATTCTAACATTTTGCTCCACTAGATAGCCATCCAAGTATGCATTTATCGCTTGCCTGGTGGTTCTAGCAGGAGTGAAAACTCCGAACGCTCCTTTCTTACCGTATACTATGTGAACCAAATCCGCCAGAACATCCAGAACTGCTAAATCGTGCTCAATTACAATAACGCGTTTAGTTTCTGATAATTTTTGAATAATTTTTACTATTTTCATACGCTGGTATATATCCAAATATGATGATGGTTCATCGAAGAAATAAACATCAGCATCACGCATTAGGGTTGCGCATATTGCCATCCGCTGCAGCTCTCCACCCGATAGTTGCTTGACTTTTCTGTCAAGCAGGTGATCTAGTCCGAGCTCTTTGGTAATTTTAGAAAAAATGCCTCGCTCATCTACCTTGCTCAATAATTCGCTGACAGTGCCATCAACCCTTTTTGGTATTTTATCAACATTTTGTGGTTTGACAGCAACGGATATTTTTTGTTCTTTCACTGCTATAAGAAAGTCCCTGAGTTCTCCACGTGGCAATGTCTCAATGATATTGTCCCAGTCTGGGTCCTTATCCGACCAATCGCCAAGATTTGGCACCATGCGACCAGATAAGGCGTTTATTGCAGTTGATTTACCCATCCCGTTGGGGCCGAGAATACCAACTACGCTATCCTTTGAGGGAGTTGGTAGTTTGAATAATCTAAAGCCATTCAAAGAGTAACGATGAACCATGTCAGTCTCTAATTCTGCTGGTAAATTGATGATGATTACGGCATCGTCAGGGCAGTGTTTGGCCCTAACAATACAAGGTGGGCAAGCACTTTCGAGGATTTTGCACTTTTCACCAATTACCTGTATGCACTCGCCTCCACAAGACCCTGCCCACTTTTTAAGATAATCAAACGCATTACTGTTGGGCTTGCAACGGTCCTCTATCAAGACTGCAATACGCATGTAGTCTCCCTCGTTTCTACGTAATTGTTCAATGCTTTTCAATTACTCTGCGCAATGAGAGCAAAAAGCATTCTATTGGCTATCAAATTAAACCTTTGAGATGCTCATGTCCCTTGATTAATTTGATGCTGCAAGGAGTTGGGAACTTCATACTTGCTTTCCTCAATGCATCGCGTGCAGTTAGATAAAACTCAGGATTGACTTGTATTGAGATTACTCTCTGTCCCCGCTTGACTCTGGCTGCAGTTCCCACATTCTTACCGAATGCGCAACGCATTCCCTGTGATACACGGTCAGCACCAGCACCAGTGGCTTGCTTATTTTCTCTCAAAACGTGGTGTGGATAGGTGTGAACGCGCAACGCATATCCTTGAGCTCCTGCTTGCTTTCTTATTGTTGAATTTGAAATAACACGGGCTGCTTCCAGTGCGGTGTGTCTTATCTGACAGTCGTTGTTGGCGACTAGCTCAACTACTACAGAAAACTGACCTGTCTCCGCAGCACGTCGGTTTCCGACGTGGAATTGATGGATTCTATTGTTTGGTACACCGCCGATATACTTCCGTCTTGTGTAAGCAGGACCTTTCAAACGGCGATACATTGATGCGGGTTTTCGTGCCATGTTAAGCCTCCAAGCAATCTTGCGAATCATGTTCCCTTTATGACTTCTCCGCATGACAGGAAAGTAATAATTCTAGGAATATCCCTTCATATGCTGATAAAATAAAATGCTAGATACCCCAACGTCGGTATAAGGGACTGGCTGACATGGTATGGCGAAAGATGCTCCAACAAGAATCTGAGCACCAATGGTTAGCAATTACAGCTTTCTTTGTTTTTGTAATACTTGGTGCTATACTAATCAAAGGAACAAGTCATCTACCAGGCGTTGATCTAATTGATAACGAATTAGGCAACAATCATCGGATAATTGATTCAGTCTATGATGAAAATGGAGATTATTTAGCACTGACTTACAATGATGGAGATTACAAACTCCTATCGGTTAATGATGAAGGGGCCAACGATGTTACTTTCACAAACCCAAATTACGATGTAAGCGGGATTTCTGACTTTGCACTCCTTGACAACAATGCCGTATTAATTGCTAATGGCGTAAATGAATTAATGATTTACCAAGATGATAGTATATCCATTTTTAAAACAAATTATTCAGATGAGGTATTTACTGTTTCAAGCATCGAGCAATCCTCAAATGAAGCCCGAAACTTACTGATGATAACCAAAGAAACCAACACGCAGCAAAGTATCAGGGGGTTAAACACGTCTGGAATTACAAGCGCAAGCATGCCAAATAATGAGAATGTAGATTGGGAGGGAATCCAACATATATCAGCCGATTTGTGGCTACTGACTGGGAATTATCGCCAACCAGCAACAAGTGGCGAGGAAAGTCCTGCTGCACCTAATTTACTGCCTGTATGGTCAACAGTGTTGTGGAATGGGGGAATTATTGCTCCAATGATTGAGAACCTGCAAATTGGAAATTATGGTGAGTATCATTCTATAATTAAACTAAATCATGAGAAGATAATTATCGCTGGGACTCACGAAACAATAATGTTTGATCACACAAATAATGACATCTCAACTATCGATTATTCCAGTGTTGCCGGCCTAAGTGACGAATGTAATAGGGCTTGGTTATTTAACGGAAAAGACTCAAAATCAGTAATGCGCTTTGATGGTGATTCTTGGAGTATCGAATCTTTACCACATCAATTGCCTCTTGATGTAGAAACATATGGATTCGACGGAATTAGTATCTACCTCCATGGTGTAGATGACAATGGAATGCCGAGGGTAATGACGTTTGATACCTCAGCAGTAGGCTCGATTGAGTCAGGAAGTGGTTTTATCAACCTCAGTTTTATCATTTTATCTCTGGTCATGTTCGCACTTATGGCGGTCAATGTAATTGATAAATTCAAGAACCAAACAGCATGATAATTAAGGGAAAATCGCTAATGCCTTGACAACCTTCATTTGCTGTGGTCATTGACCGTATAATCCTGCGGTGTGGGGTGAGTCTGTTGTCGAAGAGAACTATGATGGACCAATTCATGGAAATCAAGCAACAACATCCAGGAACAATACTATTCTTTAGGATGGGAGATTTTTATGAACTATTCCACGAGGATGCCGAGGTTGCTGCACCAGTTTTGGGACTTGCATTAACATCTAGAGATAAGAATGCCAAAAATCCAATACCCATGGCTGGTTTTCCTTGGCACGCACTCGAAGATAATTTGAGAATCATGCTCAAATCTGGATTCAAAGTTACCGTTGCTGAGCAGGAAAAAGAATTACGAGAGGGAGCTAAGTTACTCGAACGAGTAGTAACCAGAATATACACTCCCGGTAGCCTCTATGAGGAATCACTGTTGAATTCCAGCGAAAGGTCAGTACTTAGTTCAATTGTGCTGGCTAAATCCTCGCTAAGTATGGCGATAATCGATTCCTCTACAGGTGAATCCTGGGCATCAACATGGATGGATGATGAGCGATTTAGTTCATTAGAAGATGAGTTACTTAGGTGGAATCCCGCAGAAATCGTAATATCGCCAAAAGATGCAGAAAACGATCAATTGTGCACAATATTTGCCAATCTTAGTGACTGTGTAATCTCTCAGCATAGCGTCAACAAAAAACGCAGAATTGAACGATTAGAAACTATTCTAGAGGTTTCTGATTTGGGTCATTTAGACTTAGACAATTCCCCGCTATCAATAGAAGCGGCAGGATTTGCTGCGGATTACTTAGCCGAGGTTCATTTCAAACAAAACATACCACTACGTGACTTACAAATTGTTGAAGAAACCGGACATCTTGTTGTTGACCAAACAACTTTGCGCAACCTTGAGATTACCAATACACTTTCTGGAGAGTATGATGGTAGTCTTATCTCAAGTATGAATTACTGCCGAACCGCCATGGGTCGTCGATTGATGAAAACTTGGTTACTAAGACCATTACATCAGATTGAGGCAATCGAATTGAGGCATAATGCAGTTAAGACCCTAAAATCTTCCTCAAAAAGATTGGATATGTTACGTCAGAGCCTAACAGGATTGCGTGACTTGGAAAGATTGTCTACGCAACTAGCTTACAACAGAAGCAACGCAAGGGACTTGTTAGCAACTGCGCTTGCTCTGGAGAGAATGCCAGCAATTATGCAAATCTGCGGTGATACAGATGATTTCTTATTGTCCCATCTTAGTGATGGACTTACCAACTTGACCGAACTTGCTGAACACATAATCCGAACTTTGAAAGACGAATTGCCACTTGGTCTTAGAGATGGTCAGATAATCAGAGAAGGAATTAACCAAGAATTGGATGAGTTAAGGATAATATCGTCAGAAGGCTACAACTGGTTTAGAGAGTTGGAAGAAAAAATGCGTAATGAGTTGCATATACCATCGCTAAAAATTAGGTCAAATAGACAGATTGGCTGGTTTATCGAGGTCACAAATTCCCATCTGGATAAAGTTCCAAGCGAATGGATAAGAAAGCAACAAATGACCAACGGCTCTAGGTTTACCACCGAAGAAGTAGTAGCGAGAGACGATTTATTGATGACTGCTGATTCAAAGATTAAACAATTAGAATATCGCTTGTTTCAAAATCTAAGAGATGAGTGTCGCAAACACACAACCACACTGGCTAATATTGCCGGAAAAGTAGCCGCAATTGATGTTTTACAGTGTTTTGCCACTGTGGCCCGTAAACGAAATTGGTGCAAGCCCAGAATGGTTGATGAATCGGTGATTCATATCAAACAATCTAGGCACCCTGTTCTAGAGCAAGCTCCTGGGTTTGTGGCTAATGACATCCTGATGGACAAGAAAAATCGATTCCTGCTAATTACTGGACCTAATATGGGTGGTAAATCGACATACCTTAGAACTGCTGCTTTAGTTTCAATCCTTGCTCAATCAGGTAGTTATGTACCGGCTGAATCAGCAAAACTCGGTTTAGTTGATCGCATTTTTACTAGGGTAGGTGCGAGTGACGATCTAAAACGAGGCCGTTCGACATTTATGATGGAGATGATTGAGGTAGCCCATATATTAAGGAAAGCAAGTAACAACTCACTAGTATTGCTGGATGAGATTGGAAGAGGAACTTCGACTTTTGACGGACTTTCAATCGCTTGGTCAGTGACCGAAGACATCTGTAATAGATTACAGTGTAGAACATTATTTGCTACACACTACCATCAATTAGTCGGTCTGGCCAATGATATTGAGATATTGAAGAACATTCATGTGCAGGTATCACAAAATGATGGCAAACTAAAATTCCTTCACACTATTGCCGACGGTCCTTGTGATGAATCGTATGGAATTCAAGTAGCAGCCCTAGCTGGTTTACCGAGGGGAGTTGTGGAACGAGCAACAGATTTACTGCAATTTCTAGAAAAACAAGCATATGGAGCCAAGGCGGGAGATTCCAAGTCGCCCACGGCTAGAGATATCGGTCAAACCAGTTTAATGGGTTATTTTGCCGCCGCCTCACTCGTTGAATCACAAAGCACGCAGAGCCAAAAATCACTGGATGAAACTGAGCTATATGCCTACCTGCAGGAATTGAATCTAGATGAGATGTCACCAAAGGATGCAATGAATGCTCTTTATGAAGCAAAAGCATTGATGGAGGAATGATATGACCAAAATACCAAAAATCGTTCAACTAGATGACGAAACCATCGGTCATATAGCCGCTGGAGAAGTGGTAGAGAGGCCTGCTCAAGTTGTGAAAGAACTACTGGAAAACAGCCTAGATGCCAAAGCTAGTCACATCGATGTCATAATCGAGCGTGGAGGTTTTGATACAATTATCATCTCCGACAACGGAGTAGGGATCAGTGAGGATGACATCAGCCTGTCAGTCGACCGCCATGCTACATCAAAATTGACTAACTTCGATGACTTGAATGAGATATATACAATGGGCTTCCGAGGTGAAGCACTTGCTAGCATTGGCATGGTCTCTGAACTTAGTATCGCTAGCAAAACTCGAAATGGTGAAGGTAAGATAGTAGCTGTTAATTTTGGTAAAAAAACCACTGTCGAACCGCACGGAATGTCTTATGGCACAATAGTTACAGTCAAAGATTTATTCAAAAATACACCTGCAAGACTCTCTTTTCAAAGACGCCCTGCAACAGAAAATGCAAAGATTGTCGATGTCATAATATCACACGCTATTGCCAACAATTCAGTTGGATTCAAATTGACCAGCAATGGTAAAACCATTCTTGACATACCAAAATCAGAATCAACGGCAGATCGCCTGTACGACATCCTTGGTGGGCAAGCTTCTAGTTTAGTTGAACTTAAATCTCCAAAAATAGATGAAGATGTTCCTGGCACTGAGCAGTGGATTGGTTGGATTAGTACACCAGATATTACCCGGGGCAAGGGCGATGAAGTATACGTCCTAATCAACGACCGTCCAGTTGCCTCTGGACCATTTCATCAAGCCATCAGGAGAGGTTACAAAACTAGATTGATGCAGGGAAGGCATCCTATTGCTGTCTTGTCCCTTGATCTACCAGCCTCTGAAGTAGATGTAAATGTCCATCCAACAAAAAGGGAAGTTAGATTGAAGCACTCATGGAGGGTGTTGGAACGACTGGAGAGAGCCATTGCCTATACACTTGAAGATGTCACGACTGAAGTTGAACCTGACGGTAGTATAGCCGGTTTGTCCGCCCTTAATCCGAATATAAAGCCAATTCAGGACTCGCTAGTTGATGAAAATAATGCGCAATCAAAGCCACAAGAATCTACGCCACAAGCGAACAAGGGCGCTGTTCCTGCTTGGGCAATCGCCGCTGGAACTCAACTTAATCTAACAGGAAGCATCGCTGACGAACCGAGAAAAACCGACAAATCGCGCCCGATATCTGTGGCTGAGAGTCCACAAGAAACCCTGCCTGGTCTAGCAGAAAGGCCTGTATCACCAGCCTTATCTATCGCTGAGAGAACCATTCACAGACATTCAGCTTATGGAGTAGCAAGTTCACCACTTGAGGAAGAAGAGTTGCGTGGTTCAATTAGCAATATTGGTCATATGGAGCCGCTTGCCCAGTTTGCCGACTCATACATAATAGTCCAATCAGATGATGAATTATTGTTGGTCGACCAACACGCACTCCATGAAAGAATCAGATATGAACGATTGAAGCAATCTGAGAAAGAGTGGAATGCTCAGAGCCTTATAGTCCCAATCGATATTAGCCTCACTCCCGTACAACAACAAATTGTCGAAGCCTCTATAGAGCAGTTATCTGAAATGGGTTTTGCCGTCTCGGTGATCAATCAAAAAGTTATAGTTGAGTCATATCCAATGTTCATAAAAGGGCAAGATATTGAGAGAATTTTCAAAGATTTGTTACAAGATTTATCAGAAGATGGCGCCCCGTTGGAAACTTTTGATAAGTTAAGAGACCACATTGCGTTGATGAATGCCTGTAGGGGGGCAGTGAAAGCAAACCAAAGACTTACCATTGCAGAAATGCGCCGTTTAATAGAGGATATGAAAAAAATCCCGAACCCTTGGGCCTGTATTCATGGAAGACCGACTGCACTTCGAATAAATCTGGACTCATTGGATAGACATTTCGGACGAGATGGCTGAACAACTATTCCAATCCGAGGCGTTGTAAAAAGTCCATATCTGCGACTGAGTGCAATCCTCTACCTATCAAATCACCACCAAATTTGCTGGCTAGTAATACTGCAGTCATGTACAATCTATGGTCATTATAGCAATTTACTGGGCTTGTTGGAGCATTAGGCGATTGTTGACCATCAATCAAGAGGCTATTATTCTCAAATTTTACCTTTAATCCAAAACATCCAAGCACTTCAATTGTTTTCTCAATCCGGTTACTTTCCTTGTAAATTGTATGAGATATACCGTTGATTTTACCACCCCCAGAAAGTGCTAATATCGCTGATAGTGGAGTGATTAAATCATTACAATCAGTCAAATCATATATTGCGTATTCAAACAATTCATCGTTGACTATCTTGTCACCTACCCACTTAATCCCCATTGCCGATGACATAATCTGTAACATGTCATTACCAAGTGTGTCTTTACTTGCTGGCCAATTATAGATCTGAGTTTGGCAATTGTGTAATTTTGTTAGCAGTATCGCAAATCCGACCATCGATGCATCACCAGGTATCAACAGCTGAGTATCTAATTTTGGTGACCATTTAGGCAACGAAAAATACTCCCCTTGATTCGATATATTAGCACCAAATTTGTTGCACAAATTCTGAGTTAACTGATAGTGTTGATTTGACACCATTTTTCCTGTTGGATACAATTTTACATCACAGGGAAATAGAGCGCTAGCAATCATCCATGAGGTTAATGGTTGACTAGACTTACTGCAGTCAACAGAAATATTCTGCTCATTTTTCTGACCTTCGAACCAAGGACCACGAATTGTCACTGGAAGGTTAATGTCGCTTATTTTCTCTGTATATACACCAGATTGTGACAAGGATTCAAGCATTGAATTATTATCTCTAATCGACAAAGAATCGTCACCAGAAACTGTCACTTGCTCGTTGAGCGAGGCAACTAATCCTAGAATTATCCTTAGTGCTGTACCGGAGTTGCCACAATTTACCTCGGAATTTGGTTTTGTAAAGCCATTTTTACCAACACCATCTACAGTTATTACCAAACCATCATCAGTAGACACACGCTCAATGCCGACACCCAGAGTTATCAAACAACTGATCATTGATTCAATGTCAAGACCCAATTTACCCCGAACAAGTAGATTGGTTGTTCCATCATGAATTGAAGCTATGGCCAGCATTCTAATCATGTGACTCTTAGATGGTGGCAGAAAATAATCAACACGATCTAAAGAAAT
>DAWS01000143.1:12134-27284 GCA_002506025.1 Euryarchaeota archaeon UBA111
ATGAATGCTTGTAAAACAGTTGAATAACCTCACATGCTTCGTGTTATTCATGACGGGGGATTCACTTGGAAGACCTCTCAGGGATTTGCGAATTTCAATTACCGATCGGTGCAACTTTAGATGCGACTATTGCATGCCTCCTGAAATATTTGGCCCTAATTATGAATTCCTCCCAAGAAAGCAGATACTTAGCTTTGAGGATATTGTAATGTTAGTTAAGGCAATGTTACCTCTTGGGTTGGAAAAGGTAAGAATTACCGGTGGTGAACCGTTACTTCGAAAAGATATTGCAGTCTTGATTTCAATGATTAGAGAATGTGATTATGGCTTGGATATCGCATTGACTACCAACGGAAGTCTGTTAACTCGACATGCAGAAAAATTAGCCTCGTCTGGATTGGATAGGGTTACAGTTAGTTTGGATGCAATTGAAGATGAAATTGTTCAGGACATCTCAAATTCAAGCATCTCATCAAATGACATAATTGAGGGAATCAAAGCGGCTTTGGAACATGGACTAGAAGTAAAGGTCAATACCGTGATCATAAAAAATTACAACGAACATCAAATAATTCCGATAACCCAGCGGTTTTCTGAAATGGGAGTATCTGTTAGATTTATTGAATATATGGACGTTGGTGGGACAAAAAATTGGAATCCCGAACAGGTAGTTTTTGGTGACGAGATACGCACCATAATCGCCACTAGGTTTGGCAGATTAAAACCGTTGAAACAGCAAAAGTATGGAGAAGTTGCCAATCGGTGGTCACTAAGTAATGGATATGAAATTGGGTTTATTGAATCTATATCTAAACCGTTCTGTCAGTCATGCACAAGGGCAAGGATTTCTGCCAACGGTAAATTGTATACTTGCCTATTTTCCGAACGCGGTTACGATTTGAAATCACTAATCACTATGGGCGCTGATATCAAAGATCTGAGAGACGCAGTAATTGCATTATGGAGAAAACGCGATGACCGGTATTCGGAGTTGAGAACAGTTCAAGAAGTAGAAACAAATCCCGTAGAGATGCATTTTATTGGTGGTTAATCTTCTATCAATACTAATTTTATGTCAAACAACATTACATTCGAGCTTCTGTCTATTAGTTTCATACTCCATGTTCCATCATTTGATCCAATAGTTTGGGAGTCAATCACAAAATAGTCTCCTTGGGTTACTGAGTAACCAGCATCCCGGTCGTGAAACGACACATTAGATCCAACTGCACCGTATACCTCCGGGTCATCAACAAAGCCAGAGAATTCCTTAGAATTTAAATCTCCTTGGTTGTATATCTGATACTCCAACCTAGCAGGGTCTAAAGCCTGGTCTAGGCTTGTGATTCTGACCACATGAAATCCATTGGAAAGTCCCTTGACACTGACAGTAATATCAGGTTCGGATTTTTCTACTGAGTTGATAGCGCCCTGCATCATTATGAAAACCATGCTGGATAGCATGACTGTGATAGCAAGCAGTAACACTGTAGCAATTACTGGGCTGACGGCCTCGTCATCACTGTTACAGCAATTGTCCATGTGGATGCGTAGACACCATCTAACTTGAATCAACCGGCTATTTTGGTTAGAAAATAGTGAAATATTCTGATTTGAATTATTACAATTTTCTGGTTGTTGCATACTCAGCAACATTCTCAAGCAAGAGTTTTGCATTTGATTTTGGAAACACGCTTAGGTGATTTATTGCTCTCTCAAAATGATTGTTGATTAGTATTTTAGTGTAGTTAAAACTATCAGATTTTTCTAATAACTGTATTAGTTCATCAAGCAAATCATTGCTAAAATTATTAATTATTTCTGCCAATCTTTCTCGGTCCTTACCATGAGACAATGTCAATGAGTGTATCAGAGGCAAAGTCATCTTGCCTTCGTGAACATCGGTCCCGCGCGGTTTACCAATTTGGTCGTCGCCCAATAAATCCAGTAAGTCATCAACTAGTTGATAGGCGATACCAATTTCATTCCCAAACTCTTCCAAGGCAACAAGTTGTTCCGGTGATGCCTCTGCCACTATGCCTGCTGAACGACACCCTGAGGCAAATGGACCTGCAGTTTTCCCTTTGACAATAGCGATATAGTCTTCTGGAGAAGTTTTCAGATTTTGAATGTGATCAATCTGGGAAAATTCAGAAACTGCGATACTTGAACAACAGTTAGCAATATTGGTTACAATATCTTGGTTATATTGCCCGCCTAAAGCGTAACCTTGCACGAATAACCAATCACCGGCAATTATCGCTTTGGACAAACCTGCAGTCTCGTGTATAGTCGGTATTCCTCGTCTGTGAGTTGCACCATCATTGATGTCATCATGAACAAGAGTTGCCGTGTGTAAAAATTCGAAAGCCATGGCAAGAGGCATAATTTTTCCTAAGTCCCTACCGCCGGCGATTTCATACGACAAACACATCATAATTGGCCTCAGACGTTTTCCGCCCGCAAGTAATACTCGTCCCGATAGTTCGACGACCTCGCCAGAATCTATCCTTGAGGCAATCATCTCCTCAAGTGCGGTATCAATTTGCTGGCGGAGGGAATCTAGCCCCTGTTCAACGTCTGGTTGAATCTGCCGCATGACTAGCCCATGTAGGGTGCCCTTCTTAACCAATGGTCTGCCACCACAGGTCGTTCGGAACACTCCGAGCCGAGGTAATTGCGATGGAAGATAGACCAAGACTAGAGGTTTTGACCACCCCATCAAGCTACGACGGAGTCCGTCTTCAGGTCGAAAATGTGATAGTCCAAAATCGGGACTTATTCAACTTCAAAATGACAGAACTGCCTCACATGGAAGTTGCTGTTGAAAGTTTGAAAAAAGGTAATGCTGATTTGCTTGCCATGAGCATAAATCAGTGGAAGGAACTGGATAAGGATGGACTACAGATTTCTGCATTTTTGCCAAGAAGGGAGCCTACTTGGGTATTGGTAGCAGATGATAAACCTGAATATTTGCCATACGGCGGGACAATTGTTTGTGAAAAAGAACTAATTAAGCGTCAATTGTTGAGAATGCGTGCCGATCTTGAAGTATTTTCTTTGGCAGAAATAGCAATTCGACAGAACCGAGATATCGAAGCAATCGAAGGTCAGCCTGCTGAAGAATTAGAACTACTAGAAACATTGAGAGTTAATGGAGAGATTGATGGATATGTCATTTCACGCGGTAAGTTCAGCCAGATTCGAACCAGGGTTAGACGTCATACCTTAGGTATGCAAAGGGAAAAACCAACGCAGGAGTTTGAACGGTCGACATTTATCTCACCTCCTCTAGAAGGTTTTACTGTTTTAGTTTCACGCAGTGGTTTTCCAAGCTCGGTGATTAGCAAAATAAACGACATAGCTGCTGAGACCTGTTATCAAATTGAGAATTCAATTTTTGAGGCTCTAAGTGATGATTTGAAACATGTTTCCGGAATTTTTGTCGAACAAAAGAAACTTTCAACAATACTCAAACAATATGTGAAACTAATAGATGATTCGTATGCATTAAAAATCGGTGAAAATTACCTAATCCCTAGTAACAAGAAGGGCCGCGACATGAGAACAAAATGGAATCCTTCAAGAGATTTGATACAAGGACCAAGAATCTGCATATATTTTGAAATTTTGAGCAAAAATTCCAATGTTTCGCTGGAAATGGTACGCATTGAACCAATCGAAGATAACAGATATGAACGAGGTAAAAATGTATTAATCAAGGAAGTAAAATTCCTCATTGAGTTATTGCAAAAAGACCATGACGAACTGAAGAGATTGATAAGTGGATTGCCCGAAGATTACGCATCTGCTAAGCCAGGGTTAATGCAACTTTGACATCATTCTGACTCAAATTTAATTAAATCTTCAACCAGTTTGTCAAACCCTTGATTGGAGATATAATTTTCCAAATCAATTAACTCTGAGGGTGTCTGGTCGTCACATAAATCAGTAATTGATTGGTCAATATCCCGCGCAATTCTTTCCCAAGTGCCAGCAAATCTCTGCAAATCTGAGGCAAACCTCTCTACTGCTTCAACCGCAGACATGTTAGGATGTAAAACCATAGATATATCCGAGGAGATTTTTTCATTGGCCAATTTTAGTCGATTAATATCTGTATATACCTCAACCATTGTATTGCGCAGTTCCTCTAAATTATTGTTTTTAGAAAATTTTCTTTGCGCCTTTTCAACCACTTTTTTCATACTGCCGATGCCTGCAACCATTGCCTCTCGTGCTTTTGATGATTCTAATATTGCTTCCTCAGCCTCAGCCATTCGCTGACTCAAAACATCATCTAGCCCTGTGATATTTTTCTTGAAGTCATTTCTGATAGTCTCAGAGAGTGAGTCAGAAATAGAGTTCGTCTCCTTCAACGCACTTTTAGCAGATTTGAAACTACGACTCATGGCAATAACCACCGTGCTCCATCGATGGCTAGATAATCAAGTATACAATACCTTTGTGGAGGGTAAAAAACACTACAAAAATGTAAAAAAAACCGCCACATAATAGCGAAACCACATATACTGCTTGGTACGCATATTACTCAAGGTGGTATGGTGGCGGACAAGGTCGACCTTCTTTGTGAGTTGTATCAAGCCCGTTTCGACCGTCTAAAAGAAATCGCTTCAGTTAGTGAATTACCAAAAAACGGACCTGTAGAAATCGTCCGAGCAAGACTCATCAAGAACCTTGTTTTGACAGACTGGGACCTCTCAAAAGAAAATATCAAAGCGATAAAAAATAAGCATCTCGGCGAGATTTTAGGGGTGTTTGGATTAAAAAAATCAGGCTCAATAAGAGAAAGACGCCAACGCCTTTACCTGCACCTATACGAAGATCCAAAATTACTAACTGCTGAAAATTTGGACTCAATGAATAAACAAGACATTCATGCTTTATGCAAAATTCTGGAATTGCCACTGACTGGTGATAAGCAAACTCTACTAGTCCGTGTGGCAGGGGTATTAGCCTCTCAACAAGGCTCTTGGGGGAAAGTAAAGAAATCACTAAAACGCAAAAATGACAATGCTAAAGCAAAAATTGTTATTCCCAATCCCGCCGATGACGAAGAAGTTTCAGAAACAACGATTCAGGCTAGTGTTGATAGATTTATCCAAGAACACCCAGAAGGTTGGAGCTTTGAAGATGAATCTGAATTTAGAAACAATCTGGCTGAAGACGGTTTAGATATTTCGCGTGTCGAGGTTTCAAGCACAATCGATGAAGCATTAAGAAATGTTCAAGATGAAAATGAAGTTGAGGAAGCAATTCCACAAATGAATCAATCTGCTCCTAGCATTGCTGGTGCAGTAGAAATAGACTCACTAGAGCGGGAAGCTGCAATTCTTGAAGTCCAATCTAGAATGGCTGAGATTGAATCCGCAGCAAGGGACTTTCTAACTGTTAGTTCTACCTCAAATAGTCAGGATTTTGAAGCTTTTATTGACAGTTTGAGTAATCACAGTATACCAGTCGATATTATGTCAGTTCGTGCTTACTTAACTGATGTCATAATGAAATTAGAATTTAAAATCGACTCTGAAAAGGATGCTATCAACAGTATGCCAAACTCATGGTCGGAGCGAGAAGCAATAAGACAATTTGAAAATGCAAGAGCTTCATTACGAGATCAACTCTCAAATACCATTGATTTGCATGAAGGCGATTTAGTAAAAGCTAGGATGGCATTTGAAGAAATTGCCAAATCAATGGGCTTAGACCTGAGGATACCAAGCATTTCGGGAAGGATACACGCTCTTTTCGATTTGCATGTTGATCTATCGGAGGCAGAGGGATTGCAAGACCCAAACATTGCTCGTCGAAACCGAGTATTGAAAATACTACACCATGGTGCCGTTCACCTATCACCCGAGGAGAGAAGAGTCATTGATAGGCTGGAACGTAATATCACTGCATTTGAACAACTTGTTGAAACAGTTATGGAATCTTCAGAAGGTGACTTTTCTGAAGCCCAACAAGCATTAATCGTTCGCTTTCTAGAATCGCGAGGATATGATGTTAACACTCCTGACTTGCGACCAAAAATATTAGCCTCCGCTGGCATCATAGGTGCTGAATTGGGTTATATATCTCCTGCTGAGATACCCAAGATTGCCCCCGGAGTTGCCTTGTCCGATAACGAAGTCGACTCGATTATTATTGAATTAAAAACTCTAGCAAACACATTCAAACCAAGTAAGACAAACAACACTGCTGAGGATCTAATAGCCGAAGATGAAGAACTCAGCGATGCTGGTGAGAGATTAAAATCTGCCAAGGAAAAAATAGACCACATTGACGACATTTTGGCTCGTCTTAGAGGTTGAAATCATCTAGTGGCATAGAAGTTTTGGATTACTTGAGTTACTGTTTGAATATCACGTATATCTCGCTTGAGTAAATCTTCCAAGATATTTTGACGTTGACTAACATGTTTTTCAAACACGTCTGGAGTAACTCCGGCTGCTTGGCAAATAGTTTCTCGTAATTTGGATGGTATACCGGTTTCCTCTATTCGGTCGTTGACTGGATTGTATTTCCAAATTACATTGAGTCTGGGTTTGGTTCCTTCCATACCGGCAATTTCAGCTACCTCGGTAATCTTCCTTACCGTCTTACCATTGACATGTAACCTTGCTTGGATTATGATAAGGTCTAATCCAGTCAGCATAATCGGTGGGACTAACATAGGTGGATTGATCATTCTGGTCACTGTTTCTTGCGCCGTGTTTGCGTGCAGCGAGCCGAATGATCCATCGTGTCCAGTGTTCATAGCAGTCAACAATGTAGCCGCCTCAGGGCCTCTAACCTCACCGACAATTATTCGATCTGGACGCATCCTAAGACTGGATTTCAAGCAGTCATTCATGTCTACCTCAGGGGTACCATCTGGCCTCTCCCTTCGAGTCTCCATGCGCAACCAATGATCGTGATACACTTGCAACTCTGCAGTATCTTCCACAGTTAGCAGGCGTCGGTGCCACGGAATATACATTCCAAGACAGTTGAGCGTGGTAGTTTTACCCGAACCAGTTCCGCCAGCGATTACGAAATTTGCGGGTCTGCTATCTAATCCTTCAATCCACACCCACATCATTGCGGCCAATCTAGAGTTGACCGTGCCAAATTTGATCAGGTCCAACATAGTTAATGGGTCCTCTCTAAATTTTCGAATGGTCAGGGTTGGTCCATCAGGAGATATAGGTGGAATAGTGCCATTAACTCTTGAACCGTCGGGTAATCTACCGTCAAAAATTGGGACTAAACCCGGTCCATCCCCCAATGGAACATTAGTGAATGATGCGATATTCTTAGCAATCTGTATTCCGCTATCATCCTCTATCCATACATTGGTTCGACACATTCCGTGATTTCTGTGAGCGACTTTAACACATTGAGACCCACCATTATACATTACTTCCTCAAGGTTATCGTCCTCTAACAAAACAGCCAAATCGCCATATGGATTTGGGTCAATCGAGCCATCAACATGATAAATTGGTGATGGGTGGTTTGGTTCGGTATATATTGTTACTCTGCCGTATTGCTCTAATATTTTTTCAGACATTTTCTAACCTCCGATCATCTTGACTGCTCCAAGATAGAGAAGCATTGAGGTGGACATCCAAAAGGGGACCCACCACAGCATATCTCGCATTCTGCCCATCATTCTTCCTGAGACCAAAGCACCAACGGCGGAAGCAACAGCGAAGAAATTAGAGAATGTGGTGTTGAATTCACTTATCTGATAACCAGATTTTGCCGGTGCAAACAGACCAACGATAAAGGCTATTAGCACTGGTAAACCTATACAAACGAATAGAACTATCAGAATCCCACGACCAGCAAGCTCGCTTTCCCGTTTATTCATCAGATCATTCAGTCGCTCATAATCCATTGCAAGATCGGACAATATATTCTGTAATGGTGCATCTTGTTGAATTGCAGTATCAATCAATACAACAACCCTCTGAACTTGAGATGATCGAGTTTTGGAAGCAAATGCTGACAATGCTGCATCAAAAGAAGAAGCGTGACTACTTTCAAGTGTTTCAGTCAATAGTTTCCCTAATACCCCGGGAGTGGTTCTTCCTTGCTCTAACATTGCCTCTTGTAAGCCTCGACCTGCACCTACAGCATCCGATAGTGACTCTAGTAATCCTGGCAACTGATTCTCAATTCCTCTTCGACGGTTTCTTTCAATAATTGGCGGGATACCACCTGCTGCACATGCTATACCGATTACAAAGAGGAATAGGACAAACATATTGTCATTGAACGCCTCTAAAAAATCGAATATCATGTCACAACCCCGGATCCTTTGTATGAGCTTTCAAACCAATTAGAATCATTCCAAGAATGGTAAATAATAGTCCACCGTTAACAATCGAATTAATCATTCCTTGGTCTATAGAACCAACTATTGCTTCGGCACCGTCGCCAAGAATTTGCGGTACTAGACCAACAATTGCGAGAATAATCGGCCCAATCATGCCGATTGAAAGTAGAGTTTCTGGAACTCCGCCAAGATCTTCGATGTATTTTTTCACCGTTTCATTACGATCCTCTTCCATTCTTTTACCCTGTTTTCTAAGCGTTTCAACAAGATCGGTGTTCTGTGTGAGATTCGTATACATAGTGTTCAGCAAACGTCGATAACCATCTGACTCTGCCTTATTCATCATGGCCTTTATTTCGAATTCTAGGCCACGAGATTTACCCGATGATAACTTATCCATGATCGAGGCGAAGTCTTTCGATATTATACCATAACCACCCTTACCAATTGAGTGCAGAGCAGCTTCTAGTCCAACTCCCGAGGACATTAAAACATCGAGGGTTCTGATTACATAGAGAATTTCTCTTTTTTCATCGAGTTTTCTCAAGTCCAATCCCTCATTTTATATCTTCAATAAATTCGAAAGTAAACATCTCATTTGAGCCATCGTATTCCATAGTTGCAAATACAACCTTAACATCTCGCTCTTCAAATGGATCATGAATGCATGGCTGTCCAGAACGATACATTGAAAGGATTTTCTTGTATTCATCTATTTTCATTTCTCCCGATACCGTGTAAAGAGTTGACTCTGAGCCCTCATCATGAAGATTATCTCCTTCTTGACCACGGACAATTGTCCTAGTAATCCTTCTTGCCGACTTTACTTTGATATCTGCATTTGGGATTCTTATCCAGTCTGAACTGTTAGTCCCAGTTGCGGGACGAATAAAAAAATCCATTCCTGCCATGTCTCCACCTATTTTATCCACAGTCGGTTAGGAACTTGAATGTGTTGGGCGAAATCAAATTCCTAAACCAATCTAAACCAGCCAAATGCCGGTTCGTGTACCGTGCCATCATCCGATAATTCTTCCAGTTTCTCTTCAGCAATTGAACGTTGAAATCCTCTCGCTTCAGCGTTAACTAGAATTGTCTCAAATTCAACTCCATCGCCCTGGTCAAGCTTCGAGATGATGTCTATAATCACCGATTCTAAATCATCAGTAGATTCATCTTTTTCGTCCTTAACCTCTGTTTCATCGATCAGTTGTCTTTGTGGTGCAGGCTTTGTTGCTGCATCTAACTTACCCTCAGCAATGTCAAGAGCTTGCATGACATTCAATCGATAGTGCTCTAAATCGACATCACCATAGTGATTTCTCGACGCGACCAGACCAAGTATTTGCTGTTCTGACAGGTCTGACTTAGCCAATGATTCTGCATTGGAATCATAGTCAAGACTTGACATATAAGTTGACATCCTTACCATAAGTGATTGTGAGGTTTTAGCCAGCCACAATGCATACCTTTGTGCGTCGATAACGCACATTTCTTCTGGCCTAAGTGAGGTGTAGATTGCACCTTCATCGGTTTGATATAGCCTCGTTTTAGCAATCATAAGAACAAGAATTGGCTCCCCTGATTCCAATCGAGATGATAACTGAATGGTCAATTCTTTTACTGAATCGGATACATAATCACCGACTGAGAAATAATTTATTCCTGACGGATCTCTTAGTTGCCCCTGGTATATTACCGAACCATTTGCAACATCTCTTCCTTCAATTCTTTCTAACAAGCCAGCGACTATTACTCGATTAACTCTTGAACCAATTTTCGTTACAACAAAGGATGGGTCAAACTCACCAGAACCTTTCTCAGAAAGTGTTGATTCACCATATTCCGATGCGAACATGTGAAGCGCTGATTGCCGCTTAATACTCCTTGCAGGTTGCATCAATTCACCCCCCATTGAGCCCTTACTTCGGTGGCTAGCATTGCAGCATCTGTGGCGCTAATTTCAGCCTTATCAGCTAGAATCATGGCCCCCTGTTCATCGACTATCGTCCTACCATTAACTACAAGTTCTCGACCTAGTATGTAGTCCCTTATTGATTGAACATATTCCATCTGACCTTCATTTTCAATTGCTTTTGCCATCTTACTCTCTGTCGTATTCATTAATCCAAGTGACGCATCTTTGTTGATCAAAACCGAGGCGGTAACATCACCATTGTCGATAACCAGCCTGAGTCTAACATCCTGCTGAGATTCTACTTTGCCAACGCAGTTTGGGGAGCTACATTCGCCGTCTCTGGTCACTCTGCGACAGGTGACGCAACGCATGATGATGCCAGAATCTTCTCTGACACTAACAACAGTCCCAGATGTAGTAATACCAACTCTACTTGCTGAGTTGACCACATCACTTAATTCAACATCAACTACATGGTTGTCTAGATCTATCTCAGAACCCCAGGGTGCAGAGGATAACAACTCCACTTGCTCTGCCTTGTCAACTGTTATATCGGGTATTCCCTGCCATGCCCTAACACGAACACCCGTCAGTTTCACTGTTACCGGCAAATCATTTGATTCGATTGGCAATTGTTGCCAAGCACTCATTCTGCATCTGCCAGAGGGGTCTGCAATTTGACCAGACCACAAGTGACGTTCTTCGCCATCTTTGGTGAAAGTGCGCTTTTCCCACTCAGTTATTTGAACAATGGTTTCAACATCTCTAGCACCATCGGTTAGTTGAGAAATTGTTTTCATGTTCTGATTATTCAGTTTCTCTACATTGGCAAAATTAGCGTCATGGTATGATTCAATTTTGGTGGTCCGGCCGAAATTCAATTCCGGTGTATCTCTGAAAGTTTTTACCTGTGCTCCGTCGATTTTGACAAGGCTACCAATTTCATGACTGAATGGTTCCCATGACAGGAATCCTATTGTTCCAGTCTCATCAGCAATCCTGCCCCTGACAACATCAATTGAGCCTGAACCATCTTTACGATGTATTTGATCCTCTCTCGAAGATAATACTCTACCAACTACGCAGATATAGCCGTCTTTTGGGATTTCTGCGATGTCTATTGGCTCACCGGGTTGCGTAACCGGTCTCGTGCCTTCACGCAACACTGCAACTCTAGCACCTTGGTTTATGTTCAGTGACATGCGACCTTGATATTCATTGACAGAGGCACCTTCAATCCTAATGACTGAACCTGGAGTAATGTTTGTGTTAGGCCCCCAGTCTTTGTATTCCCATCTAGTTCTTGTGGCACCATCCTCCCAGGGGTTGTCTTCGATAAGGCCGAACGCAATTTGTTTCTGCTCTCCTCGGATCATTTGTTCCCTAAGATTGTGAGATATTACTTCAACCTCTATCTCCACATCTTTGTCGGAAGCCCCTAATTCGGATAATGATGCCACCTTTTTGGTTTGCCTAGGTTGTTGACTCGACGCAGCCGACGGCTTTGGTGCCTGATCTGCTTGAAACCGCCTGATAATGGAGCGTAACGCATCTTGAGGAGGAATGTAGAATTCCTCTTCGTATTTGATAAAAGCAGCTTTTACCTCATCAGTGTCGGCATCTGGACATTCTGATAGTACTGCTTTAATGTGAGATTCATATTTGTCATCTGACAAATAAAACACCTCTAATTTTTTGTTCTATTCTATTATTCCCAAGGTGAGAATAACTTGCGGGCCTCTGTGCGGTTTGGTTAAGACAATACACTCCCTTTTCCTCCTGTAGAGGTATACTATTGGCGGAGGGAAATAAATACTCCCTTTCGTCATCAGACCGGATTTACTCGCAAACCGTTTCTCAACAAAACATTCGGTAAATACATGCTGCCGGAAGAATATGACCCTTGCGGGCGGACTTCATCCCCCAAAGTTACGCCATCCTTCAGGGCATTAGCTAGGTTACCAGACAGACCAGCCTGTTTTACTGCCCCGATGACTTCACCACCTTCCACCCGGAGTATGGAACTGGTGGTTACCGAAAAATCACCGCTGGTTGGATTTGCTGTGTGAGCACCCATAACGCTATTGACGATGTAACCGTCTTCAATCATTTCCAACATCTCTTCATAACTATGGCCTTTCTGCGATGATGTGAGGAATAAGTTACTACAGCCTGAAACCGGCGGTGACTGATGACCTGAACGAATCGCAGAACCTGTAGAAGTTGCAATATCAATTCTACCTTCGGCTATCTGTTGCGCAGCATCTCTTGTTGACCACAAAGAACCAACTAACCTCCCTTGTTCAATCAGTGAATTTTTCCTTGTTGGAACTCCCTCATCATCGCGTGCACCAGAAGAACGACCGCCTGGAACTCTCGCATTATCAACCAGACTCAAATCTGAAGCGATTACATTATTGCCCATGTGACCTGACCAAAATGATTCCTCTCTGACCAATTTTTCTCCGCGTATTGCATTTGGAACAACCACTGAAAACAACGGTGAAAAACCTTCACTAGTCATCATTACAACTGAATCATTGCCTGAAGTTTCAACCTTAATTGGATCACGAGTCAGATTCGCCCATTGCACTGCTCGCGCTACACATTCATTCGCTTGAGTTATTTTACTTCTAGAGGATTTACTTTGCCAGGAACTGGTCAATTGTCCACCCTCATCTATAGAAACTTGAACTCCGACTCCATGGGACGTGGTAACTCCAGCCGCATCTACACCCTCACTACTGAATATTGCGCTAGCATTGGCGCTTACTCCTATACCTCCGCCTGTAACAACTGCTCGCTTGTCAAGAGATGCGACTTCTGAGATTATGTCGTCTGCCTGAATCAGCAAATCCTCTGACGACATATCGACTACTGAGGAATCGTACAAGTCACTAACTTGTTGAGCGGACTGTGCTGAAGGTAAGACAAAACCAGGAACTGATGGCGACATTCGTGCAATAGACAACGCACTTTTAATCGCAGTATCTGCTGAGTTTACATCGACTAAATAGGCGAAACCAAACTTGCCATCGTCAAGGATTCTTATCCCAAAACCGCCCTCACCGCCGCCTGCAGCAAGAGAGATTTTACCACCCTCGATATCTATTTGATGACCATATGATTGTGTGGCTACTACTTCCCAACTATTGATACCTAAGGCATTACATCGATCGCCGATGGTTTTGCAACCTGCTTGCAACCTCTCTAATGCGCCATCTGGAAGCAAAATCATCCCACCAACGCTTCGCTAATCCTCATTATCGGCCCACCATCACCGACTGGTACGGTCTGCCCTTTACCACAAAACCCTGGTGCGGCTAATTTTGACTCTCTTGTAAGGCCATCGACATTTTTCAAAATCTGTAGAGTAAGTCCACTTACGCTTACATCCTTCAATGGTTTTGTTATCTCACCATTCTCGATTAGCCATGCTTCTTGTGCAGCGAATTGGAATGAACCTCTTCCAGTATCTACCTGGCCACCTCGAGAGCCACAAGCATACACACCGTAATCAAGGTCTTCAACAAGTTCATCCAAATCTGCATGAGTTCCACCGTGGATTAGCGTATTGGACATTCTTACCAATGGATGGTGTAGTCCGTCCTGTGCTCTCGCACCAGCATTTGGCTTAAGGTCAAAATGTGCAGCAGTTTCGCGGTGATTCAGATACTCAGTTAGTATGCCGTTCTTGATTAGGCACTTTTCAGTAGTATCCAAGCCCTCATCATCTATCGGGTGGGCACCATAGCCTCCGCGAATCGTCGGATCATCAATAACTGTCACAATATCACTACCAATTTTGTGGCCCAACTTTCCGTCGAGACAAGAGTCCCCGGCAGCAACAAGATCCGCCTCACACGGGTGACCGAGAGCTTCGTGAATGTAGACGCCGGTTAAGTCACGGTCAGCGATTAACGGCATTTTTCCTGACGGAGCTCTCTGTGCTTTAAGCAATCTAAGAGCTGATGTTTTTGCATCGACCCCCAGTTGATTTATGTCACATGATTCAATTAGTTCCAAGCCACCCTCGCCGCCAAACCTAGTCCGATATGACACAACGTCACCCCCGTCTCGAGCAGTAACCATACCGTTGATTAGTGAGCGTTGGAAACTCCAAGTACGGTTCATTCCTTCACTACTCAGAAATTCGGTATGAATGTGTTCGTCATGCCAGCCGCAGGTGACAGAAACCACATTATCATGGCCGCTAGCAGAGTCACTTAGCAAATTTAACAGTTCTAGGCGCTCGCTTAATTCCGTATTACGTACATCCTTTTTCGGCTTCCAGTGAAGACTATCCTCAATTATTGGTACTTCTGCCAAACTGATTGGTCTATCTTTTGACGAGCGTCTTGCGGCGACGGATTGAGCTAATTTTAGAGTTGGATTCATTTGCTGTTCAAGTGATGCTATGTCTGTAGTAGAATGAACACCCCATGCGCCATCAGCAAGAACTCTAATCGTTGCACCGATCTCTTGGCCTGGAATAGCTCGCTCAAGTTTGCCATCTCTTATGGTAGCTGAATAATCGGTATATGCAACTAGTCTTACCTCTGCATAGGCGGCACCGTCTTTGGTTACTTTGTCTAGACTTTTGTTGAGTTTATCAACATCTAAGTATCTATGAGTAAATCCAACAGTATCTGAATCCGGAGACTTCGCAATCACCATGACTAACCCAGATGTTAGAGGTGTTTGAATGCTTCTTCTGAATGATTATGAATTAAGTTCGGTTGAAATAGTCAAACCCACCAATATATCTCCAGTGTTTTCATTAATCTCGTCTATTTCAATGCCTAGCTTTTTCAAACCATCAATCGTTAATTCAGGCTTACCATCAATAATCGACATGCTCAGTTTTTGACATAAACTACCAATG
>DAWS01000143.1:27624-29595 GCA_002506025.1 Euryarchaeota archaeon UBA111
TTTTCTTCAGCATCTAAATCTGGAATTAGCTCATCAGCCGATTTCTGATGATTTGGTAGGTTAATGACCCATGCAGTTTTATGATCCTCTTGTATTCCGACTTTTCTAAACGCTTCTGAAACATGATGAGTCCCGGCGATATATCGCAAAAACTCTGCATCAATTGATCTAGCTAGGGCTCGATTTTGTAGAAATGCGCGCTGACTAAGCAACCATGCAGTCCACAATTGCTGTTGTGATTGAGCGGCATAATCAGCCAATAATAACCAGTTTTGATTTGGCCTAATTTTGAGAAATTCCTGAATTAAATTTCCCACAGAATTTGACACGTCAACTCTGAAACAAGGAAATTCTGGCATCTCCATGCGGGGTGCTAAAATTATTCGCTTTTCAATAATCCGCTTGATTCTCACCATCTAACGGGACATCGTCACGTCTTTTTGGTTTGGTTAATCTACCATTTTTACCTAAAACTTTAGCCACTTCTAGCATAATTTTATCCAGTAATTGTGGCCCCCAGCCTCTCATTTTTAATACCTCTGTGGCCTGCTTTTTACTCATGTTTGCGACATCATTTGGATTTCTGATACCAAGTTTGGATAATTCCCTCGCTCGCATTCTTCCAACATTCGGGATATTAACTAAAGAGAGTAAATCCTCCTTACAACCATGCCTAACTCTGAGCCTCAGAATATCGAGTTGCTTAACTATACTAGCAATTTGAGTCATGTGTTCATCTGAGAATACGTCATCAGTCAAAATAACTTCTCTGGCCGAGTGTATCAACCATTCCATGATGTCAACACGGTAGTGGATGTCGCCCGGATTAACGTCTAATTCTTTCTCTATAGAACGGATGTTATCTTCAGATGCCCACATCTCAACCATCCAAGCAGATTTGACATTCGACAACAACATTTCATCATAACTGGAATCTGATAGTAGTTCATCTTCGACAGAATTGGTTTTAATCCATAATTTTGAATTAATCTCCATCTCTGAATTTTTTGCCCATAATGAGGTAAAGTCAGGTGTTGCGGTAGCAAGGTGCAACAACCCAAAATTCGTCACTGGGCCGATATCTTTGACCAGCCTCCTAACTGCTCTTCTTAACCCCGTCCTGATGACTGATGCTGATAGAGGATCAAGGTATAGTTGAGTGATCCTCTCACCCATCGCAGTTGCCTCATATTTCATACCCGAAGCGTTTGGATGCTCCTTGGCTTGCCAGGCACCCGTGTTGTTGAGGCTAGAGGCTGGACTAAATCCGAACTCTATCTTATTGTAGGCTGAGGCTTTGTCTCGTGACACCGGTTTACTTTGTTCGGCAACTTCAACCCCGGGTATACTCTGAGCCGCGCTTGCCCAAAGTGGTATAGAATCGTCCCACTTTTCGACACCGTCGACATCACTTTCTGATTGGTTAATTACATAATCATCATCAATGCCTAACTTTCTGATGAACCGCTCCTCTACCAACCACCTAATGGTTTCATCAATCTTATCGCTTAACACCTGATGTGGTGTTGAATGTCCAAGGAAGGTTGCAGCAAAGAAATCACCTATTGCTCCACGATGTTGAATACCACCAGATGCTATAATCGATAGAATGTGAGTACGTAGTGCTGGTTCCCCTGACAGTTTGGATATAATTGGTTCAACTTCTCCAAAAAAGTATTTTTCGCTTACCATATCTGCTACTTCCCAACCATCTGTTCCTTTGCACAAAACCCAAGCTTCACCGAAATCATCGTATTTAGGGCGGCCAGCACGACCTAACATTTGCCTTATCTCCATCACCGGCAAGGGGCGGCTCATACCATCATCCCAGCGTTTTATGTCTCTAACGAGGACTCTTCTCGCAGGAAGATTAACTCCTGCGGCGAGAGTCGGTGTTGCAGTTAAACAACTTATTATTCCGCTTTTGAACGCTTCCTCAACTATCTTCCGTTGACTATGAGTTAACCCAGC
>DAWS01000143.1:29995-34669 GCA_002506025.1 Euryarchaeota archaeon UBA111
CCCTCTATAGAAGAGACAACACTAGCGAATAGTTCGAGTTTTTCAGGATTCTCTTTACTCAGTTTTTTTTGCACTCTTTTTGATAATTTTAGGGCTTCTGATTCAGCACTTTTTCTCGTGCCAACGAAGATTAACAATTGGCCTTGTGAATCTAATGTATCTTCCAGGGCAACCCAGGTCGGGTGTGATTTGGGGCCGACTAGGTCCCTAGGTGGTTTCAAATTTCCCGGTTCAGAGCTACGAGCCGACGATTGAACTAGTCTAGGCTCAAGATGCAAATCATGGTAGGTGCTATACTCCAAAGCAACTGGACGCCAATCGGATATAATGAGTTCTGCATCCAACCATTTTGCGAGTTCATTACAGTTTCCAACAGTTGCGGAAAGTGCGATAATCTGGGCATTTGGCTTCAAGTAACGCAGCTTTGTTAGGTTGATTTCTAGAGTTGGCCCTCTTGAAGCATCGTTCAGTAGGTGGAACTCATCGGCAACGATTATTGAGACGTTGGACATTGTTTCAGATCGATTTCGAATCAACGAATCTAACTTCTCCGAGGTACATACTAAGATATCACATTGATTGATTTTCTTCGCTTCTGAGGTAGCATCTCCAATGCCCAAACCGATTGTTAGATTGAGTGCTTTCCCTAGCTGTGTTAGTTCTTCATACTTCTCAGTTGCAAGTGCCTTGAGTGGAACGATGTAAACCGCTTTCGACCCCACATCCTCCAAAAGTAACTTGCGAAGAATGCCCATGTAGGCAATAAGTGATTTACCACTCGCCGTGGGGATTGCAATCAGCGCACTTTTACCCGTGAAAATCGGCTCGATTGACTGTTTCTGCGGTGGGTGGAGTCTTTCTATACCCCATTGCTCAGCAAAAAACCGACGGGCTTTTTCTGGCAAATCCAAGTCATCAACTGACATTGTTTCATCTGCCATGATACCAGTCTGTTGCCAATAGTCCAAAAGGACAACGCATGATTATTCCATTCCGACATCAATAAGACCTTTCGATTCCTGCATTAGTAACATGAGCGATGATATTGACTCCATGGTCGAAGATCGTTTGTCAGTATTTGACGACGAACCCGATTTGAACGACTGGGTAGAGGTCATGTGTGGGGCTGCGATGGCAGTGCTGGGTATTTTTCATTTGATAGAGCCAGGCGATTTAGTTGATGAAAACATCATGCGATGGTTTGCTGCGGCCGTAGTTGCTGCTGGTGCAGTATGGGCTGGGCATGGTCTAAAGGACATGGCAGTGAAAGAGGTAAGAAGGTCTATCGCAATACTAGACATGTCACAGACTGCTGATTCCGGTCCAAATCATGGACTAATCCGTGATGTTTTGCTAAATCCAGAAGCTTACCAGAAATTCTTGATTGAAGCCTACGAAACCGCTTGGTCTGATGGGGTGATTACCCAAGAGGAACTCGACGAGTTAAAATCGTTCCAAACCGCACTCGGAATATCTGACGAAGAAGCGGCTAGGATCAATGTCGAAGCCGCAGTGAAGTCTGCGGCTAAGGATGGTAAGATTACTGAAGAGGAGAAATCTAACATCAAGCAGGCTGCAAAGGATGCAGATATGGATGCAGATGAGGCGGTTGAAACAGCTGAGAAGAAGGCAAAGAATAAGAAAACTAAGAAGTAATTCACAGTTTTTGATCGGTGAGCACCGTTCCGCATTTTCGACATTTGTATCCGCCATTACTGGATTTTTTACGCGGGAATTCAATTTTACAACCCTCACATACCCAGAGCCATTTGGCTGACTTCCGGCGTAAATACTCAGTAAATTTTGGACCTAAGTCACCGGCATCAATACCCGGCCAGGAATGTTCAAGTGACCTGAAAAGTGTATTATGCTCTCGAAAACCGAGTGCATGGATAAATTCATGATGAAGAACAAAAGCTGCATAAGCACCCCACTGATGGTGTAATAATTCTGGGTGTAATTCCACACTCTGTATATTTTCTAGCGTTAACTGATTCTTGCTCACGCCCTGCTTCCACCTAGTAACTCCGTGTCTCTGCGTGGCGTTTTTTCTTAAAACACCCAGATTTAAATCAAACAATGGAATTAGGTCATGATTTTGCCAAACATCCATATCAGTCATTATCTCAATAACTAAATTACGTAATTCATCTAACCTAGCTTGTTGAAATTTGTTTGGTTTTACCATTAAATTAATTCCACCTATGATAAGCAGGATGTCCTTCCTTTACTGCAACAAAAAGTCCATTCCCACTTGCACAGACTTTGCCACCGGCTTCGAGTAATAAATCGACTTTTACTTTGTTACCGTCAATTTCATTGATCTGACTAGTAACTGTGAGAGTTTCACCCAAAGGAGTCGGCCTTCGTAGAGTCACAGAATATGATGCTGTTACAGTGCAAGGTGGCTCAGCAAGATTTTTTTCATCCATTAATGCAACCGCTGCTGTCCAGTTTCCATGGCAGTCGAGTAACGTACCGATAATGCCTCCATTCACCATTCCTGGAAATGCCTGATGTGTTTCGTTTGGAAGATATTCCATCACTAAACCGTTGTCTATTCTGTGGCTCTGTATTTGTAATCCAGCCTCATTTGCCGGTCCACAGCCAAAACAAATTGAGTTTGGAGCATATTCGTGCTGAACGCATTTTCCTGCCATGGTAACCCTACATAGCCAATGTCTTTGTTAATTGCGTTTGGTAACTGTTAATCGCATCATTCATTGATTAGTTAGTGGTCGGGCAACCATGGCTGGGCGGAAGAAAGTCAAGAAGACAAAAGTCCGTGTGGCGCATGAGTTACCCAAACGTCGAAAAATTGCCATTCAAGAAGCACTCGCAGCGCACCAGACTGAAGACCGCCCTGAATGGGATAGAACAGCAGTATGGGGCAATATCAAATTATTTCGCAAGACGATTAAGCCAGGAACAATCAGAACGATTCTGTTACCGCTTTTGGAAGTAGATTTAGGAGACCCTTGGCCGATACCAATTACTATTCTGCACGGTGTTCGGCCTGGACCAACTATCACCATTTTAGGCGGAATTCACGGTGATGAGTTGACTGGGGCTTCCGCTTGCACCCACCTACTGTCAAACTCTTTTACTGATGTTGGCAAGCCTTTGGATCCTAAACAACTTGCTGGGACAATACGCATCGTCCCAGTTGTAAATCTACCTGGATATAGGGGTAAATCTAGATACTTTCCCGACGGTCGTGACCTGAATAGAAATTTCCCTGGGGATTACAAAGGGTCTACTACTAAACGAGTTGCTGCTCAAGTATGGAAATACTTACTAAAAGACTCAGATGCAATAATTGACCTTCATAGCGCAGCAAAAGGCCGGTCAAACATGCCTCAACTGAGAGTAAATCTTGCCCATGCTGGGTCAAACATATTAGCCAAAGCATTCGGGATAGAAATTCTGCTAGATTCCAAGGCACCCTCTGGTTCACTACGTAAAGCTGCAAATGAACATGATATCCCCGCCATAACTTACGAGGGCGGTGGAGCCAATCTAATTGATAACACGACAGTAAAAGTGGCTATTCACGGTGTGCTTAATGTCTTGAAGTCGCTTAGGATGATTCCTGGAAAACCAAACAGACCAAGATTTAGGGTGTTGGCAAGTGGTTCCAGATGGTTGAGAGCTGGAGAAGGTGGATTGTTGGATATGTTCGTATCTGCCGGCTCAGTAATGCGCGAGGGAGAGGTAATTGCCACAATTTCTGATCCAGCGACCCCGGGATTAACAGTTGATATTGTAGCACCGGAAGATGGATTACTGGTAGGCGCTGCAACAAACCCATTTACTGCTTCAGGTATGCCAGTTGGACACTTCCTTCCAGTTTCGAAACATATCTCCCTACTTGAAGAGCAAATTGACTCCATGGGGAAGTTCATTGTCTGCGGTTCCGACGAGAAACCTTCGTGGCGTGAGGAAACCGATGTTAGTGAGGTTGCACTCGATGGAGAGTGGAGTGGTGGAAGCGTTGACAGTGAATGGGTCAACGCTGTGTCCAATCAGAAAAACTTGGACACCTACCAAGAATTTGAGTAACTACTGATTCAAAAACTGATGAACTGCTGTTTCCACTTCGCTATCCAACATATTTCTTCGTTGAGATTTTGCGACCTCAAACAAATGCGAGACCAAATCATCAGTAACCTCGTAGCCATTTTGCTCAAGCCACCAAATAATGTTTGAACGACCTGCCATGTGTCCAATTCGAATCACTTGTTTGAGACCAAAATCCCCGGCTGGAACCCCGGAATAAACCCTATCTGCGAGCCAATCATCACCTTTTCTCATGGCCTTGATGACGGCTGATGCATGAACTCCAGTACCTGTTTCAAATGCATCCTCACCAAATACAGGATAGTTTCTCGGCAACGGAACTTCGACATACTTGTTGGCAATTCGGACATACTCGTCTAATAGCGTGAGATCATTATCGATGACACCCATGAGCTTTAGATTAACGAGAGTTTGATCTAATGGGGCATTTCCTGCTCTTTCACCGACTCCCAATGCAGTCCCGTGAATGACATCTGCACCGGCTTCAACAGCGGCTATATTGTTAGCAACACCTAAGCCACGATCTTGATGGCCGTGCCAATTTACCTCAATTTCACTCCGGTGATAACCACCATCTTTGATGACCTCTTCATC
>DAWS01000143.1:35001-45707 GCA_002506025.1 Euryarchaeota archaeon UBA111
ATAAAATGGAGTAGTTTCTTTACTCCATTTGGAGTAACATGTCCACAAGTATCACACACACACAATCGTCTAACACCTAATTCCATGGCTCGCTGGTAGATTGCTTTGACATCTTCGGGATTTGATCTTGTTGTATCTTCGGTAACGAACATAACCGGAACATCATTTTCAACAGCATAGGAAACCGCTTTTTCCATGGTTGAAATTAATTTCTCCATTGTCCATCCTTCGGTATATTGCCTGATTGGACTAGTACCGAGGAATGCAGAGGCTTGGATTTGAATCCCGTGCTTTTCCTGCATTTCGACCAATGGCTCGATATCTTGCATCAAGGTTCTAACTGCTGCTCCTGGTCTAATTTGATATTCATTATCAATGATGTGAGATAACATAGCGTTAATGTGCTCGCGATGAAAAGGTCCTGCTCCGGGTAAACCTAAATCCACCTTTTGAATACCTAACCTCTCCATATAGGATAATAATTCTGTTTTCTCAGGGATGGTTGGGTTTCTGGCGCTGGGACTCTGTAGTCCATCTCGAAGTGTCTCATCGTCGAACCATACTCCGTGTGGGTGATCGGCAGGATTACGCTTAATCTCGTAATCAATTACATTCCAATCAAAAATCAACTTACTGCTATCCATAAGTGTCACCTACAACGCTTCGGTTGTTTCAACCACACCCGTTATTCAATTTGAATCCGTCGATATGACCGTCACTCTTCCTCAAGCGAATCTGATTGCTGAGCGGCTTCAAATTCTTCCCTAGTAATTACTCCATCGCCATCTGCATCCATGGCATCAAATTGGTCGTCCTCAAGTAACTCTGCTGGGAGTCGAGCAGTAAATATGATTTCATCAGTGTAACCATCACGAGTCTTGTTTCTTAATTCCATAATTCTCGTTCCCTTGGATTTCTTAGTTTTGGTGTCTTTTGTTTGTCCAGTAACAATTCTAATCATCATACCTTTCTTAGTCAAAATAAACAGGTTGTCACCTAGGTCAGGAATATGTTTAGCTGATATAATCTCATCGTCATCGTCTATTCTCATGGTGAAAGCACCTTTAGCACCAGGCCGGGTTTTCCTGTAACCATCGGTCTTGAACATTGGTTCGTTTGTTTCTTTATGCAACCTTTGCGAACCATCCTCGTTCATTATTGGTAACCTTTCTGCAGTGCCTAGACGGCTGCGCTTCGCCATACCATTCTTGGTAATGGTGAGTATATTTGTTTCTGGATTCTCGGTAGCAATCATGGCAACTACGTGACCACCATCAGCACCTTTACGGTTTCCAGTTTTAATCCCGTAAACCCCTCCAGAAACCCTACCGGATGCTCTAATTCCTGCACAAGCAAAACGACTTGCAAAGCCAGTGCTTGATATCATCACAATATCAGCATCATCGGTGCCAGAGCGAACATTGACAAGCGAATCACCATCAAGTTTGAATCTCAAGGCATACTTTCCGTTTCTATTTATTCTGACGTATTCCTCAAGTTTGGTCTTCTTTATGAGCCCCATCCTTGTAGCAAACAAGAGATAATTACCGGCTGGATTTTCGAGTAACTCCCTGCTAATTGGCAGGATTGATACTATGTTTTCATCGTCACGTAAACTTTCCAACAAATTGCGAATATGGCTGCCTCTGGACAACCTGCTTCCAAGTGGAGTTTCCCAAGCTTTGAGCCCATACACTCTACCTTGATCGGTAAAAATTAGCAGTCGGTCTTTACTGAAGCAAGTAATAATCAGTTGGGGAGTGTCTTCTTCCTTGGTTGTGACACCTTTGAGTCCCTTACCACCTCTATTCTGTACTCTGAACGCCTCAACTGGAAGGTGTCTGATATAGTTGTCCTCACTAAGGGTAATTGCAATTGCTCTCTCTTCAATCAAATCCTCCCGGTCCATCGACAACGGCATTGGGTCGATGTAAGAGCGCCTTTCATCCCCATGTTTCTCAACCATTTCGTTTAATTCCTCTAGCAGTATGGTCAACCTTCTGAGTCTTGAAGCAATGATATCGTTCAAATCTGCAATCTTGGTTTGTAGTTCAGTATATTCATTTTGAACCTTTTCTACATCCAATCTGCTTAGCTGATACAATCTACGCTCGGCAATTGCTTTGGCTTGCGCTTCAGTAAAGTCAAAAGGAGCAATATTAGGGAAGTTCTCATCGCCTTTCAATACGCTTTCAAACTGTTCTCTGGAAGCACTCCCTTTACCCACTTCTATAACATCGTCTATCCGATCTTGCGCCTTGACAAGACCCTCGAGAATGTGAGCTCTGGCTTCCGCTTTTTCTAATTCAAATTTAGCTCTGCGCTCGATTACTGATTCTCTATGCTGGACATAAGTGTGTAACATCACTGGCAAGGTTAGCAATACAGGTCTACCGTCCAATATACCCATCATGTTCGCTGAATAAGATTCCTGTAACCGACTCGACTTATACAATTGATTCAGAACGGCGTTTGGGTCAGCGTTATTTTTCACCTCGATAACTACCCTAATGCCTTCTTTAGATGACTCATCACGAATATCTCTGATTCCAACCACTGTGCCTTTCGTGACCAAGTCAGCAATTTGGACAAGCATGTCTGCCTTCTTAACTTGATAAGGGATTTCGTGAATAATTATACGTTTGCCGTTAGAGTCATCGAGAACATCACACTTCGATCTAACGTGAAATCTACCCTTTCCTGATGAATACATATCGTATATCCCATCAACGCCGTGAATTCCAGCACCGGTTGGGAAATCTGGTCCTTTTACGTGCTCCATGTACTCTTCTATAGAAATAGCTGGAACAGTGTTAGATTCTACCCCTTCAGCAATTATTGTGTTGACATGGAGATTGACTGCGCCAGCAACCTCGGTTAGATTGTGAGGAGGTATACGTGTTGCCATACCAACAGCAATACCATCACTACCGTTGAGAATTAGGTTTGGTAAGCGTGATGGTAATACGGTTGGTTCTTGCTCCGAATCATCAAAGTTAGCCTGAAAGTCAACAGTGTTTTTGTCGATATCTTCAAGCATATGCTTGGAAATTTTGTCAAGTCTACTCTCAGTGTAACGCATTGCTGCCGGTGGATCACCATCTATCGAACCAAAGTTTCCTTGGCCATCAACCAATGGATAGCGTAGGGAAAAATCCTGGGCCATTCTAACCATTGTGTCGTAGATAGACTGGTCTCCATGTGGGTGATATTTACCCATAACTTCGCCCACTGAGCGAGCAGATTTACTGAATTTCTTATCTGATGTATGCCCACCTTCATGCATTCCATACAAAACCCTGCGATGGACTGGTTTCAAACCGTCTCTAGCATCAGGTAACGCTCTGCCGATAATAACAGACATCGCGTAGTTGATGTAAGAAGTCTTCAATTCGTCATTCAATGGTTGGTTGAGCAGATTACCTTGAACTGTGGCTTGGCCATCATCATCAATGTTATTATTTTCCTCAGATGTCAAGATTGGTCACCTCCTTAGCGTGTTTTTCAATGAAATGTCTCCTATCTGGAACATCCTCACCCATTAATATCTCAAACATCCTGTCTGACTCTTCTGCATCTGCAACGGTGACTTTCAACATTGTTCTGGTCTCTGGGTTCATGGTTGTATTCCAAAGCTGCTCGGGGTTCATCTCACCCAGACCTTTGTAACGCTGAATCCCGATTTTTGCATTGGGGTTGTCCATCTTCATCTCGTCAATTATTCTGTCCCTTTCCTCATCAGTAAAGGCATACTTGCTATTACGGCCTTTTGTAACTTGATACAACGGTGGCTGAGCAATGTAAACATAGCCTTCAACAATTGCCCGCTTCATAAAACGCCAAAGGAATGTCAGCATCAGCGTTCTAATGTGAGCACCATCAACGTCGGCGTCAGTCATGATAATGATCTTGCGGTAACGCAACTTTTCAGGATTGAATGAACTTTCATCTTCCTCATCGTTCCCAACCCCAGCACCAAATGCTCTAATTATGGTTTGAATCTCATTGTTTTGGAAAACTTTTGCTACATTTCTCCTTTGACGCTCAACATTCAATATTTTACCCCTTAGTGGCAAAATAGCCTGAATTCTGCGATCACGGCCTGTCTTGGCCGAACCACCTGCAGAATCACCCTCGACAAGATAGATTTCACATTCATTCGGATCTCTTGATTGGCAATCTGCTAATTTACCTGGCAGACCACCTCCTTCCAATACACCTTTTCTTCTGGTCAAATCTTTTGCCTTTCTTGCAGCTTCTCTTGCCTTCGATGCCAGTACTGCCTTGTCAACGATTAATTTGGCCATAGACGGGTTCTCTTCAAAGTATTCGCCTAGCTTTTCATAAACCACAGTCTCGACGATGCTTGATACCTCACTACTGACCAATTTGTCTTTGGTTTGCGAAGAAAATGATGGGTCTGGGTGCTTAACACTCACAATTGAAGCGAGACCTTCTCTGACGTCTTCACCAGATAGCGAGTCTCCTTTGAGTAAATTTTTCTTTTTGGCGTAGGCATTAACGCTCTTGGTTAACGCACCCCTAAGTCCCGATAAGTGAGTTCCACCGTCCTTATTTCTGATGATGTTGGTGTAACATAATATTGATTCGCTAAAGGCGTCAGACCACTGAAGAGCAAGGTCAACTGTTACTGTCCCTACCTCGATTTCTCGCTCGCCGGTAATTAGAATCACGTCTTTATGCAACACTTGTCGGTGGTTGTTAATTTGTGAGACGAACTCGCTAATACCCCCTTCATAGAGGTGGTTGCTGACATGAGGTTCGCTGCCACGGTTATCCGTAATCACAATTTCTAGCCCCGCATTGAGGAAGGCTGTTTCCTTTAGACGGGTATCTATTTGTTCGAATTCAAACTCCGTTATATTTGTGAAGATTGACAAATCTGGCTTGAAGGTTATTTGTGTCCCAGTATCATCACAATCTCCTGTTACGCTTAGTGGTGAAACTGGCACGCCTTTTTCATAAGTTTGCTCGTGGATTTTTCCGTCTCGATGGATGGTGACTTTCATCCATTCTGAAACAGCATTCACAGCAGATACTCCTACACCGTGCAGTCCTCCAGATACCTTGTATGAACTGTTATCGAATTTGCCGCCAGCATGTAGTTTTGTCATAATTACTTCAGCGGCGGAAATATTGAATTCTTCATGCATGCCTACGGGGATGCCACGACCAAAGTCTCGAACGGACAAAGTACCGCCTGAATTGATATTAACCTCGATTTTGTTGTTGTAACCAGCCAAGTGTTCGTCTACTGAATTGTCGACAACTTCCCATATGCAGTGGTGTAGAGCAGAACCATCATGCGGATCGCCGATATACATTCCCGGTCTTTTTCTTACTGCTTCTAGACCTTCCAAAACCTGGATGCTGGATGCGCTATAATCGTCACTCATTACATTTCACCTCTGGGGTTTGAAATTGGTCGAAAAATTTGCTCGTTTTTTTCCAGTTACTTGTTGACAAAATTACCCTATAATTTGGCCGCTATGTCACGAAACTCGGAACCCAAAACCCCTACCTTTGTCTACCGGAGAAGGGGGTATTTTAAGATAGTGGAAAATGCTAGATTTAGAGGGGAAATTTGCGACTAAATTTACTACTTTCAATGGTCAAATTTAGGTTATTCATCGAGCATTGGATAGCCGTGAGCATTAATAATACCTCCAAATTGGCAAGGCCATGGCAGAACCAAAAGTGTGTGTCTCGCTCGAAGCAATCACTGTTGAAGAGATGATTGATGAAGCAACAAGGGCAAATATAGCTGGTGCTGACTATGTTGAAGTAAGATTCGACAAATTGTATTTGAATAAACCAGAACCAATCACCATGGTAAATGACGATGGCGAGGAGTATTCTAAAATGCCACCAATCGAAGAATGGGGAGTAAAGGATTTCGAAGAGATCGACGTCGAGCAGGCAATAGCCAATCTGAAAGAAGGAATACCGGTGCCTGTTGTGTTTACCGCCAGAGCGGTGCGTGAAGGTGGTTTCTTTGCTGGAACTGAGCAAGAAAGGTTACAGATACTTGAGCAGGGAATTAAATCAGAAGTCAGTTTTGTTGACCTTGAATTGTCTATAGAAAAGAAATCTAGGGACAAATTAGTCAAGCTAGCCAGCTCCTCTAACTGCCAAGTGATTGCATCGATACACGAGACAAAAGCGACACCAAGCGCGGAAGAAATTGTCACTATGGTAAAAGACAACTCCTCTCAAGGTGACATAATCAAGTTCTGTTCTACTGTAAGTAACCACCAAGACGCACTCCAAATCTTCCAAGCAGCAAATTCTCTTGTTGGCCAAGATTCAACCCACTCACTAATGGGGCTCGGTAATGGTGGAGATTGGGTGAGGTTACATGCACCTGTGCTAGATCAGGCAATTGTATACGCTACTATGATGAACAATTTCAGATTGTCAGACCGTGGGCTAATCAATGTAAGAGATCTCAGAGACGCATGGGCACTAATGGAATACTAATCGGGATCTAAATCCTTTATTTCAGGGAAGTTCTTACCTGAACTCATTTCATAGTTAGGCTGCATGGCGATTTCAGGCGCTACCTCGAGTGATGGGACCAACCCTGGCTCAGTATCTCCCGCCGGTATTTCGAGACCAGATTTCATATATCTAGCATTCAGAACGAATGGGAACACAATCATTCCAATCATCATCATTAAGAAAATTATCGCAACTGTGAAATTCGGCAACACAAAAGTTCTCTCGGTTGTGATTATTGTGACATCGGCAGCAGTAACGACCCCTGGAGCGACTGCATCATTGTCGTGATTGTTATCCCAGGTATCAATTATGATGTAGAAATCTTGCCAACGTTCGTCACCAAAGATTGGCTTATATGATTCTGGACCGTCGAGGTTCAAGGCAAAATTGATCTGATTGACTGATTCATATTGGTGAGCATCTCGGTAGGACCTCCAACCGGTGAAATCTATACCCCGCCACTCGGGAGAGATGTCACTTAGTGCCTCAGAAATTTCATCATAAAAACTATTTTGAGAGTGTGATGAATAGTATAATTCGGTATATCTTTGATATTCTGATGTTGTCATTAAGTAAACATCAACAGAGTAATCGTCATCAGTTTCATTCAAAGGCTGTACAGTTATGCAAACCGTCGTCCGGTAATTTTCTGAAAGATTCACTCTTAGCGCACCTATGCTATCATTACCAACCAGCATAGTAGAATGATAATTTGCAGTCAATGGCTGTAATCTAGTGTCTCTGTCCCAGTCCTCATACATCCAATCTTCTTCTGGGTTCAGTTCTGTTGGCAGTCTGATGTCCTCATATATCCAGTCATTTTCGTGATCACGACCTTTGCGGTCATCATCATAATAATCACCGAAACCAAAGTATCCGGAGTAGTAATTGTGGTGGGGAACTAAGGCAGAACGCCCAACTGTTTGATTCCACAATATAGGTTCGATATTCCCGCTGCATGCATCTGCAGCGGCAGCATTACGGGTAATTGGTATGCTATTGGTGCTGAGCATAGGTAAGGTGAAAATCAGTATCATGATGATGACTGTTCTCTTACACATGTCAACCAATACCTTGCTGTTGCTTAATGCGGTTAAATATTCTAACTGTCAGATTCTTCTACGCAATGGTCTAACATACCCGCTATCTTCGCTCCTTCGCTCCTCTTTGGATAATATTGCAGGGGCAGGTGGAGGAGTGTGTTGGTCCATGCCAAGTAGTCCGCCCTGGACTTCAACATGCTCGACATCGGTATAAGACTCAGCGGCCTGCTTTGCCTCATCCTCCACTTCTGATGATTCGCGCAAAACTAACCATCCAAGTATGAGTGCTACTGCAATTAGCGCAATGTATGTGGCTAGGTCTGAACCTGCATCCTTGACCCACGTTGACCAATCCTCCAACTCGAAGTCTGACAGCGATGGTGCAGGGTCTGGTTTTGGTGTTACCTGAATGTCCTCTGATAACACTGTGCAAACACCTATTCCATCACATGCTCTGATACTTATCTTGTAAGTCCCTGATTCGTTCCACAATGCCGCAATACGATAGTTTACAGCTGTGTCTTTGGGCACCAACCAATCATCATCGAGGATCCCATTTTTGTCGGTATCTCGTTCAATATTAATATCCCATCTCACATCTAGTTCTGCATTCAAAGTCTCATCCTTGTCAAATAAAGAACCATCCTCGACATTTAGGTCTCGATAAACCAATAAATTGTTAGTCATTTCATAATCGGATATGTTTGCACTAAGGTAGGTGGATTCGCCTGCTATAATTTCGATTGGAATGTCTATTTTCTGTATTACTGGCGCCTCATCAACAACTACAGTAAAGGATTGCTTACTTACATCACCAGTCCCATATGAGTCTCTAACTGTTAGAGTGACGATGTAGGTTCCAGGATTGTCATAAAAATGCCAAGGAGATGGTTCTTTAGACAATGGTGTTGCATCGCCAAAATCCCAGGTATATTCTACTATACCATTCCAATTAGAGTTGTTGTCATCCATGACTGGAGAGTATTTACCCTCATACCTGCGGTCACCATCTCTCGTCCCTTCTGAGTCAAAATAAAGCATGTATCCGGGCGCAGTAAATGTGTTGTCACTATCATCAAAGGTGTGACTCCAAGCATCGGGAATGAAGCCTTCGGGGCGTGGTGAGTTGCGATCCATTTGTTCTCCTTCAACCCACCCATCTAATATTCTGACAGATATTATTGGTAGGGGATTCTGCACCCTTACGGTAATGGTTTTTGTCAAACTCTGTGCACCATTGTCATCAATGACAAATAGTGAAACAACATGTATTCCTGGTTCAGTAAAGGTAAAAGTTGATATTGCGCTGTCACGATATTCACCCTCACCAAATGACCAGTTGTAGACTAGGCTACTTGAGTCTCCATTAGGTGAATCAATATCGAACGATGAGACGCCATCAAAGGTGTAAGGGACATCGACAAATCCATCCTCTGCTCTGAAATCAACAGCAACAGTCTCACCGTTCTCTGTTGCCCTTACTGTAAAGTCTGCTACCGGTATTTGATTGAGAACATTCACAAATAACTGCGCAGTGGATTCACTTCCATCATCATCTGTAACAGTGAGTGTAACGATTTTGACGCCTGGTTTGTCCCATGATGGCGCAGGATATGCAGAACTGGATTGTGTTTGAACAAAGTCATCATCTTGATTCGTCAAACCACCGTCGAGATTAACACCCTCTTGGAAATTCCACTCATAATTCACTATTATTCCATCGTCGTCGGTAAATACATCCGGCATAGTAATTGAGGTATATGTGTAAGTAGTTAGGTTTTCAGCAAATATTTGATACGGCACTCTATTGTTAACGTATACCGTGATATTTTTTATCCCGGTATTGAAGCCATCAAAAACTGATAAAGTAAGTTCATATGCTTCAATTTCACTATCGATCGCACCCCATTGATGCTGAGCTAAATAGAGCCCTTGTCCATCATCAAAGGTGCCATCCCCCCACTCCCATTGGAAACTCAAATTTTGTATTGGGACATTATCAACAGTGCGTGAAGCGGAGAATTGAATCATTTGGTTGGTTAATATGCTGATGTTATCACTAATAACCACGTTGTTAACACTGATTACTGGTACCGGCAACGTATCGTCGGTGACGTTGATCACAATAACATCCGTTTCAGACCAAGTATTACCTTGGTCCATGATTCTTAGTGTTGCGTTATACATACCAATGGTTTGGTAAGAGCGGGTCGGGGATTTTAGATTAGATGTAACCCCGTCGCCAAAATCCCAAGCATACGCTACAGGTTGGTCTAGATATGGTAGTGTATTGTTATCTAGAGAAAGACCCCATGCATCAAAACCGCCGCCAACAAATTGGATATTCTCCCATGTTTGACTGGCATTTGCTGACACTGTTCCGTTGGCAACTGGCCTCATATTAGCGAGGTCCCATGGTTGCGTTGACACACTATCAACCAAAGTACCAATCATGTCATACATGTCAAATTCAACTGTATACTGTCCATCGAATGGTGCGGTAAACCAGATATCGCTATTTGAGTTTACACCACCGCCCGCAGATATTCTGTTGGTTATTTCATCAACTACGATTCCTTGAGAATCGACTATTCTAGTTTCTACATCTAAATCTTCAAAGAAGGCGTTAGAAAATACATCGAAGTTAACTTGCACTGTGTCATCGTTACCATCCCCATCTCGGTCGGAAAGTTCGGTTGTATTAATTGTGAGTGACGCTGGCGCAGTTATTCTTGCAGCCTCTATGTCTACCGTGCCCTGAGGATACGACGAACCGCAGGAGGTGTAATCGCAGTCTGCAATTGTGCTGCCATACCAAGTAATGGCCCAAACCTCATCAGTGAGGTTACCAAATCCGGGTATCAGCGCTGTTGCCACATTGCTCTGGAAATCTAAGTCTGAAACACTTAGTAGGCCATCAACCATTGATTTTGTTACGATGACTCCGTCAAACTGGCTAACGTCAGCAGTCAATCGAATGGTGAGTGGGGCTGGTGAAGAGGCACCCGGGGTGAACTTGAAAGCACGTAATCCCCAACCTTCTACAGTATGCCCAGTTGAGGAATATGGTGTGCTCCAATCGCTATTAATGTCTGTTGGTTGGGCGCGGCAAAAAGAACCTGAAGAGCACGTTGGAGTCAG
>DAWS01000084.1 GCA_002506025.1 Euryarchaeota archaeon UBA111
GATCGCACTATTATCGCAGGAGGACTTCTCGGTCATGATTCAGTGCTTGAATTGACTCAAGCAGGAGCAGAACAACAAGGACTTGAACTAGAGATAGTTGATAGTAGCCTTGGCAAATATTTGGTTAGTATTGATGGTAGCGCAGGCGAAGGCTGGGAGTATACAGTGAATGGTCAACCTGGCGTAATGTCTGCTGAATATAGCACGGTTGAATCTGATAGTGTAATCTCTTGGATGCAACTCTAATTTAGGCAATGCTCAAGAAACTCAACCTCCAGGGCCAAACATGTTCCAGTCGTATGGCATTCACGGGCCGGTCCTAGGGCCTGTTACTGGGTTGGCTATCGATGTTGTATTACTCGGACTTGCATTTTGGATGTTGGCGGCACCAGATATGAAAAAAGCCAGTAACATCCTCACTTTCATAACCTTAGTTGCGAGTATATCATTGCTCAGGGTATTAATGGTCCCGTTGCCTAATATCCAACCGGTTACTATTGCAGCCCTGATTATCGGTGCTCAATTAGGTGCGCGCAGAGGCGTTGCCTTTGCAGTATTGGTGACGATGATTTCTAATTTCATCATTGGTGATGGAATTTGGACCTTATATCAAGCACTTGGGTGGTCTACTGTAGCAATAATAGGCGCAAATTCTGGTATTATCTCTAGCGGCAAATTAGACTTGACCAAAGCCTATGGATATGCAATTATCTGTGCATTTTTGTTTGATTTCATTGTCTCTCTCAGCGTGATTGGCACCATTTCATTTGGTGAATTTATGGTTTACTTACTCAACGGTATTCCATATGACCTACTTCATGCATTAGGAAACCTCACCATTATTGCATGGTTTGGTGCGTGGTTTAGTGACGCCATTGCACAGTTCCAGACTATGGAAGAAATCGAACAAACAGTAGTAGATGGATATGTTACGAGAACATGATGGCCCATCAATGGCTCTCTTAGTCAGGACAGATCTGAATTTATCGAGTGGTAAAGTAGCCGTACAATGCGCTCACGCCGCGGTCAATTGTGCCTTAATTGCTCGAAAAAGCGAACCCAGAATTATGGAGCGCTGGCAGGCAAATGGTGCTAGGAAAATCTGTTTAGCAATCGAGGATGTATCGGAAATTAAATCTATTATGGCAAAAGCCAAGTCAGCAGGACTAATTGCATATTTAGTCAAAGATGCAGGTCATACAGAAGTTACAGCCGGAACAATAACCGTCCTTGGAATTGGACCAGGGCCCCGTAATAGTATCGACGCTTTGGTTGGTGAGCTAAAACCGTATTGAGGGCTGTGATTTTGGTGGGTTTACGTTCCTTTATTCACCGTTTGACCGCACCAAAGGTTTTCTCTGGGCGTATTGATGATACGGTAAAATTGGTCCTAGTGGTTAATAGCGAGTTAAAAATGGGCAAAGGTAAAATCGCTGCTCAAGTTGGTCATGCAGCCGTTTCAGCGACACTTAAAGCAGGGGAATATAATCCGGTAGATCTTGATTCGTGGCTAAAATCCGGGCAGAAGAAAATTTGTGTAAAAGCAAGTTATGATGAGATAAACCACCTTCTTGCCCGGGCATCATCTAGCGGAATACAGACAGTGGAAATCACCGATGCAGGTAAAACTCAAATTCCCAGTGGTTCGTTAACGGTGGCGGCATTTGGACCTTGTGATGAGGGAAGATTAGAGTCTCTTACCGGGCATTTGAAATTGCTGTAAAAGCCGCCTAGTTCATCAATGATGGCCGTTTGGTCAAGCCATGCGAGAGTACAACTTGGATAGAATAGACCTTCGCAGTGACACGGTTACTCAACCTACTAAGGCAATGAAAGAAGTGATGATGGCATCAGTTGTTGGCGATGATGTATTGCAAGATGATCCAACTGTTAAACAGCTGGAAGAAAAGATTGCCAAAATGTGTGGTATGGAAGCAGCACTATTCGTCCCCTCAGGGACTATGTCCAATGCTATTGCAATCCGTGCTCACACATCGCCCGGCGATGAAATTATTATGGAAAGAACAAGTCATATCTATCAGTATGAAGGAGGCGGTTATGCAGCCTTGTCTGGAGTATCAGTGGCTTTGATTGACGGCCACAAAGGCCAATTAACCGCTGAGGCGGTTAGCAAAGCCGTTCGCAAGGCAGAAGGAAGTTTAGGACACTACCCTGATGGAACTCTCGTCTGTGTAGAAAACACCGCTAACCGTGGCGGCGGCACATGCTACAATCAAGATACCCTTGACGCTATTGCTTCGACCGCTCGCAAGCACGGGTGTGCAATTCATATGGATGGCGCAAGAATCTTCAATGCCGCCGTAAAGATGAACACTCCAATAGACAGAATGCTACGTGACTTTGATTCGGTCTCAATTTGCTTATCAAAAGGCCTTGGCGCACCAGTCGGGAGTCTACTAGTTGGGTCAGAACAATTTATTGCAAAGGCAAGCAGATGGAGGAAATTATTTGGCGGGGGAATGCGCCAGTCTGGATTTTTGGCGGCTTGTGGGTTATACGCCTTAGAGCACAATGTTGAGCGACTAGCAGAAGATCATGAGCGAGCAAGGCGCTTAGCAAATAGTATCAGTCAACTTGACGGCTTCACTATTGATTTGGATTCTGTTGAAACAAATATGGTGTATATCGATAGTGACATGGGGGCAAAAAAATTGATGCAAGAATTAGCCAATAGGGGAATCGATGTCCTAGATGTCGGCCCAACTGCTGTGCGCGCAGTAATCCATTTGCACGTAACTGATGAGGATATAGAACAGGTAGTCCAAGTTTTCACTAGTTTAGCGAACTAAGTTAGTCGCGTCGCAAAATGACGGCTGCACAGAATATGGCGCAAAGCGTTATCAGCATTCCAAAACCAGGGATAGAGCTCTCATCAGAGGGCGTTTCTTGTGGTGTTTCAACTATACTCATGACGTAAACCAGGTGAACTTCTAAGTCATTACCATCATACGCTGACGGGATTTCTACGGTTGCTGTCCCGGATAACTCGCCCCCAAGGTCCGTTATATTGCGCACGATGTCGTGATAACTACCAGCGCCGTTTCCACCATCTGAAAATTGCGCAGTATCCTCGACAAACCACGCATTGACATTTAGCGTCATATCTGGATAGAGTGACATATCAAGGTCTAGATTCCAATTGATTATTCCATGCCCATCTGGGATGTCACAATTACAATTCGCCTTAGGTGTCCACGCGAATGATGATACTCCATCGCCCATTCCAAGTGGGGTTGCAATCATAGCTCGATAATCGCTTTCAAGGGAATCAGAATCCGGCAAAGTTCCGGCTTTTTTGATTGTTCCATTGAATGCCACCATCGGAGGGACCGATACCTGATAACGCTGGGTGAGGTAGGCTGAAGCGAAATCGTCTCCCAGTGGGTCCTCATGGTCAGGGGAGCGATGGAACTCGTATTTTTGAACGAGACCTTCAGACTCAAGATCATCTAAAACCGCCTCAGCCTGCAGACAATTATCGCACCAAGTCGCAGTAAAGTCTTCAGCGATTGCTGGTAATTGGTCAATAGGTGAGGAATCAGTTGTCAAGTTGTCAATTAAAGCGTGCTGGCCGCCAAATACCGCACCTGTGTTGGTTGGTTCTGCAGGCTTCGCATTTGAGGTTGGTAAGGCCATTGCCAGTATTAAAAATATAATAGTTAGCGTTGCAAGTCTTCGCATGAGACCTCCTAGAATGAGTTTAATTTCAAACCATCTGCGATTTGCTTTTGCTGGTTAAATTACAATTTTCCTCTCTTCTCAATAACAGTTTTCAATAACTGTCGCTTGTCTGGTGGCATGTTGAGGGGGTGTGATAATGGATAATTCAGTTTCTAGAATTACTATTGAATCAACGCCCAGTGGCATATTATTGCCAAGTTGGCTCCAACAAGTATTCTTGTCTGATTACGATGATAATTTACTCATCATTTACCCAAGCGAGGCGGCGCGTCAGAATTCCGTGCGAGAATTGTCTACGGCTAATCCATCCCTTGATTCATCAAAGCACTTGACAATAAAGCGACTCGTACGCACCCTCCTAACCGATTTCCGTCAGCCAAATGTTTTCGATGATGATAGTGTCCTATTGTACAAAACCCACCAAGAATGTGTAAAACGTGCTGAAAAGGGAAACTTCCCCCTCCTGCACATCACTGGGAAAAATTGGAGCATTAACAAGACACGCAGACTATTGTCCCTGCACCAAGAAATTTCAATGCTGGCAAAAATACCACGCTGGGATTCTGACCCGGGAGTTCGAGAATTTCGTAACGCTCTGATGGCAATTGAAAAGGTGGAATCGAAGACTCATCCCGATCTAATGAATTTCCATCTTAACAGACTATTAGAAAACATCACTGAGGATAAGTTACCGTTCACTCTAAATGGCTTAACCGGCATCATTATGTTGGACCATCCGCCTGAGTTTTGCGAGGTTGAGCGACATATTCTGGCAAAAATTGCGGAATTTATCCCCATACATCAATTATGCAATCCAGGACAATTCAGACTTGGTTACAGCGGAGCATATCTGTTAGATGTCCCTTGGTGTACTCAAACAACTATCCCTGAGTGGGTGCCGGATCATAAGGTTCAAGCTGCGGATTTTGAATCTCATTGGCGCTCAACCCATACAGAAGTAACGGGTGCCCAATTTCACCAAGTAATCGTTGAACGTTCGAGTCACATAATCGAAGCGACATCATCGCTACTAGATAGTTTGAGTATTAACCCCAACCAGCGAATATTGGTTATCGATGCGGACTTTGAAGGGCGTATCAATCAATGGAATGAGGTCCTTAGACAGATGGGTATTTACACTAATATCCAAGACAAAACAATTGGCCAACTGCCCTTTATTCAAGAACTGGTATACCACTTACAACTCGCAAATGGTCTTGAGGCGTGGTCTTTTGAACGGTTGCGCCGTTTAGCAAATAGCGCAATAATTTCGCTTTCTTTCGATCTTACGCACCCAACCGATCCAGAAATAATCCCTCGTCCCCACGTTGATGTTCTTGAAAATATCGCACGCAGTTTCCACGTATTAGGCGGCCCCGGCGCAGCTCAACGGTGGCTGTCGACTCTGTCTACGGTGAGCCAACAATACAGTGATTACACTAACGAGTCCTCAATTAAACAAGAGGAAACTCAGTGGTGGCTAGCCAATGTCGTCAAACTTTGGAATATTATCACCGATGACAGTCAAGACATTAGTGAACTGATGGGTTGCTTTACCGGTCAATCGTTGCCGCTAATTGAAAATCTAGCTTCACCTAATGACTTATTGCAAACACTGATTAATGCTACTGAGTGGGATAAATTAACTCAAGATGACGCCCATTTCAACGCTTGCCTATCCGCAATCGAAGTAATGCAGGATAAATTGCAGGTAATTGACTTAGCAGGAGAATTTAGTGGCAACAATCTGAATTTTATCGACCTAGCAAAGTTAGTTGTTAATCATGAAACCAGTGACGCGTCTAGGATTCAATGCCAAAATCTAACTGTTTGTTCACCTAACATTGCCTTTGGACAATCAGCAGATGTAGTGATTTTAGCGGGATTAGATGCCGAATCTTGGACTATGAAACCGAGCAATATTCCATGGTTAGATAACGCTACAAAGGTCAATCTAGGTTTAGCAAATTCCGATATTAAAATTAGACAGGGCAGACACCACCTTCGACATTTATTGAATTGTTCAGCGTCAGTAATTGTTATTGACACATCACTGGATGAGTCTGCTAATCCCAGCCCGCCACTAGCAGAGTGGCTTGATGATGTCGTTAGTGATACAGCAATCTTCACCGATGTGCCAGAGTTCATCTCTACCCAAGATTATGATTTATCAAACTTGAACAGGACTTGGGACCTAATCTCTGATGGCGATAAAAATGCGCTTAAACTTAGAATATTTACTACCGATTATGATGACAACAAACCAATATCTACGCGTTCGGGTAATCGTGGGCGTGACATCCGTCAACGCTCTGCATTGGCATTACTAAGTAACCGGCCAATGGAAATTTTACCAGATAACAAGTCATCTATTGCAATGGCGTTTGAGTTGCCGATAAATAGTAGGCTACGAAATTCACAGCCAAACCTGCAGTCATTGGAAGTGGGGGCGTCAATGAGTTGGGAAGAACGAAATAAGATGATATCATTTACCTCGCTGAATCTCTCACCAAGTGCAAAATCCGCAATGTCTGATACGAGAATGAAGCCCATATGGCCAAATCTTGGTTATCGTATCAATGGCAACACGTTAAGCCCCAGCGTTGACCCTAGACCACTTCCTTTGCAAGAGCAGCTACCCGATTCATTGAGGGTTATAATGGGTGATTCTAAGGCCGATTTGCACAGCAAAGTGTGGTCGGCAAATAGGCTCCAAGCATGGTTGAAATGCCCTCGTCAAGCGTGGATGAAAAATTACTTGCAATTAACCACTTTTGAAACACAAAATGAGGATATAGATAATCGCACGAGAGGTCTCTTAATCCATGATGTTGAGGCTGAAATATTTTCAAAAATTGGTGTCCCAGTATTTGATACAGCATTAAAGCGAGGTTTAGTTTTGTCCGACTCAAAGGATAATTCACTCGAGGATTTATGGCAGTTTGCACTACAGTACTTAGCGGAAAAAAGTCCTTGGCTATCAAGAACTAATGCTGTGTCAGTACACCGTTGCCGTGAGATAATAGGAGTAACCCCTGATACATGGCAAGAATACTTGACAGGAGCCACCAACTTAGAACCAAGTGGCAAGATTGCCAACTACCTTTCTGCGACGTTATCATTAGGGGATTCAGCGACTTTGGTTTGCGAGTGGCCTATCTCGGACGGAGTAAGGCAACCAGTCGAGATTTCCGGACATAACGAAAACGGTCAAGAAGACAGTTTTTTGCTTAGGGGTAGAATTGATAGAGTCGATGAAATTAATGTCGAAGGCCAAGCAGGTGGTCAGAGGTTAATCATAATCAGAGACATGAAGACAGTAAACGGACCTAAATTGAATCAGCGTGGACAAAGGCATCGAAAAGCAATTTTTGATGAATTACAATTAGCCCTATACGCAAAAGCTTGGGAGGCGGCAAATCCGAATGATAGAGTCGTAGGTGTTGGGATCACCGAGGTTGGCGATGATACAGAATATTATGTCGAGATGGACCCGGATTATATCGATTCAGTCCAACACATGTCAATAGGCAAAATTACCACATATACCTCGATGACCTATCGAGATATTGATGAAAAAACAGGCGGAAGTAGCAACGGTTTTCGAGCATGGTTAGAAGAGCGAGTGAGAACGGCACTCCGAGTTATTGGAGGAGCAAAAGCAGGCCATGTCAATCCAACAGTAAGTGATGATTGTAAGTATTGCACGGTTAGAAGGTTATGTCCTTCGGCCAAATTGGGGGGTAAACTATGAAGTTCAAGTTCAACATTAGCCAACAATTAGGCCTTGACTTGGACAAGCATATTGCCATCGACGCTGGCGCAGGAACTGGAAAAACTGCAGTAATGGCAGAACGCTATGTCCTCCATCTGTTATCAGAATACCAAAGAGCAAAGCAGTTGTTGCCAAACGGGCCTAGAGTACCTATTCAGGGACAAGGGTCACTGCGTTCGCCAGCGCGTGAAAGAAGTAAACTTGTAGAATGGAAAGGTCTCCTACCAAGCGAAGTAGTAGCGATAACTTTCACCAGAAAGGCAGCAGCAGAATTGCGTAGTAGGATAAGGCAGCGGTTGATAACGACCGATACGAAACTTCACTCAATAAAACCAGGCGATGTTGAAATGCTGTTAGGAAATCTAGAAGATGCACCAATTTCAACTATCGATGCGTTTCTGTCAAGACTTGTCACGCCATATCTCGACATTCTCACGGTTCAGCCAGCAGGTGAGCAAATCGCTGATGTCAGATCGCCGATGTTAATTTCAGAGACTATAAACTCTGCTTGGCGTATAAGAACAGTATTCGATGCTGATGAAGCAGGCATCTTAGGCGACCGTCAAGGTTTCATCGATGCTCGCAATAACTTAGCGATTTTATTAGGCGGACAACGCAATGCGGAAATTGTCCTTGGAGGAATGCTGAATACTTCTCTATTTGTCGAAGAAACCAAGCGAACCATCAAGCAAAAATCTGCTGATATTGGTATCGATTGGCGCGAAAACCAAATTATAGCTTCAGAGATAATTCTTGACCTTATTAGCAAGCCCGCAGAGGGTTTCATAAGCGCCCTTTGCGCTGAATTACGCAGTATATTGAGCGATTGGTTAGATGTTTATCTAGAACACTATCAGGAATTTATCCTGGACTATGAGGAAGAAATTGGCAGTGACCGAACTAGATTCAATCAGTTGGTTGAATTGGTAAGAAATATCCATCCTGACGATAGTATCGGTCAGCTGCAATGGTTTTGGTTAGTCGTAGTTTGCTGTACGTCAAAATCATCGATTGATAACAAAGCTTACGGCCATTTCCCGCGTAATCGATTACCCAACAGTGATGGATGGCCGGGAGGGATTCAAACAAATACCAAAGCAAAGTTGAAAAAACCACAAATTGCTCAAGTAACTGCCCTTGCAACGCCATTAATTGAGCAGGCGAAATCTGTTTTGAATAGCAATTTTGGCCGGTTAGCGAAGATATTAGGATACAGTTCGTTTACCTTTGACCCAAGAATAAATGTCGCATATTTGCCCGAAGATAGCACATTAAATTACACTGATTTAACCAATGATTTGACGATTGAGGCACCAACAGGACGAACTCGGGTGTCCAATGAATTACAACTCTCGGTATTACGGGATTTACTGGTTGTCCACAAGGGCTGCCAACAGATACTCACATTGAGAAAATCTCAGGAAGGGGTTCATGATTTTGATGATATACAGCGTCTAGCGGCAGACTTACTTCTGGCAAAGTGCCCGGAAATTGTCCGATTTGAGTATCCAACAGATGTAGTCGATATTTTAGACAGCCTGGGTAGTGAGCCATGGTCAGACGAACACCTCCATCGGGCAAGGGATTTGATCGCCTCGAAGTATCCGGAATGGCGTGAAGATTTCGAACGTCGAGTGGGAATTCTGAAGACCATCAGGCAGCAATATCTAGCCTTCATTGTTGACGAATATCAAGATACAAATCCGGCACACTTCAGATTGTTATCGCGTTTATGGGGGCCGAGAAAAATCGTTGAAGATGCAGACCAACACGGCCCTTGGGATCCAACAATATGTATTGTTGGAGACATGAAACAGAGTATTTACCGATTCAGACAGGCCGAGGTAACGGTCATGAGAAGAACGGTGGAAAATATCAAACGAATGAATAAGATTGAATTTTCTCGAACTAACTTTGAATTTAGAGATTTATCCTACGGCCGCGACCCTCGTCCACGTTCGGGCGTGGAACACTTCAAGGCCAAAATAACAAAATCTAGTGACTTGCCAAAAAATGCTGGTAAGTGGAACATTGTTGAACTAAACAGAAATGATGAGGGTGATCCGGTATTGCCTCAAGAAACAGTAGATAGCAGGAAATATGGCCATATCGATTTGACCTCAAATCACCGAACCTCTCACGACTTAATGCATACATTGAATAAAATTTTCAATGATGTATTTGATGATCGCCATCATAGTTTGCCAGGCGATTATCATGCTAAACCCCAGCCGTTAAATCCGGCAAAAATGGAGGCAAAGTACGGCAAACTTGAGTGGTTATTACCCCTAAAAACCGGTGATGCAAACCACTCAAGTAATAATGAACTATTTGCCGAAGATAACCCAAACCCGATCCATTTAGAGCATGAAATGATTGCGATGAGGCTGCAAAACCTACTACAAGGAACTCCATGTAGAATTTGGAATCCGGCCAAGAACTCATACATGACCTTAGAGCAGCCCACCCAATTAGTTGAGCCAAACGATGTCACAATATTGATTCATTCAAGAACTCATATTGGTGATTTAATTAACAGGTTACAAGCACGGGGTATACCCGTAATATCAGATAAACAGGGTCAATTATTCAGCCAACCAATAGTTGAGAACCTAATGTCAGCCTTGCACTTAATCGCTCATCCCGATTCTAAATTCGCTGCAGCATCACTTGCAAAATCACCGATAATCGGCTTGACCGACGAAGCCATGACCAAACTATTCACTGAACATAACGAATCGGAGAATTGGTGGGCAACCCTTAGAGACAACTCTCCCAGTGATATTGTAAGCAAACTCTTGACTCACCTTGCAAACCAACTAACTGGACATAATGTTCACAATATACTCAATGACATATTAGATAATTCAGATTTGATGTTCGCTTACCCTGAGGACTCTTCTAGGCAAAATGCAGAGCAGTGGTGTAATTTAGTTTATGACATTGGTATTGGCTGTGGCCATAACCCTGCTGAGATATTCGCCCAGTTAGAGGCTCTACAAGAACTTGGAAATAAAGGCCCTCAAGCCTCTGCAATACCTTCCTCGGGAGCAGTCAAAATAATGACCGTGCATGGCGCAAAAGGCTTGGAATCTAAGGTCGTAGTGGTTTCTGGAATTTTCCAAGCAGGACGTTATGATGCCAACATTACTACTAGGGAGAATGTGTTAGTCACCCCAGAGATAATATCTGGACGAATCAATCCTTGGCCTTCTTTGGAACGCCCAGAAGACGGGTTGTGGGAATTTACCAAGAACATCAACAGCGCTCAAAACCAGGCTGAACGCCGAAGGGAGTTTTATGTCGCACTGACTAGAGTAGAAAATCATCTTATCATCGTTGGTAACTCAACTAACAAAGGCAATATTTGTCCTGATTCAGGACTTTTGAGGTTTAATAGCAAGCCTTGGGACAACACCATGGGACATATGTGGATGGAGGGCCTTAGATCAATTGCCCACCGAGAGAATATTATCGACTCACCATGGATTAAACCTGACGACATAGGCGCCGAAACTCTAAGTGAATATGGCTCGCATGAGATTTCTCTAAATCCAGTTGATGTATATTTTAACGCTCAATTAGGCAGCAAAAGCATAAAATCAATGGCAATCTATCATAGCCCTGATTGCTTTACCGATTCTAAACCGGTTACGCCAGTAGAAAAGTGGCATCAGATTGAAACTAGTATGACTGATAATTTGGTAGCGCCAGGGCCAACAAAAAAACCCAGAGAATTAATCCATACTGTGAGGCTGGGAGCCAATACTCTCGACAATAGTTTCCAATGCCGACAGCATCACTGGCCTAATAATTTGACCAGTTGGAATCAACATCGATTACAGAAATTGGTAGCGAAACCAAATGCTGAACCATTAGAATCTAACGAATTACCCACTCCTATTGAGTTTGGTTTGATGATGCATAGGTTAGTGGAGATTAGTCTTGACAATCCAAGCAAGTATAACGCTCCTGCTACCATTCCACTCCCAGATAGCTGGTTAACTGAACCTGAAAATGAGTTAACTTCAGACAAATCAATAGAGATAGTTATGGCTGAATTTGGTTTTACCAAATCAGATAAGTCGTCAAAAAAGCGGTTTGACACCACCTTCCAACGAATGAAAACGATAGCAAAATTGGTTGATAATGGTCTTACGGGTCAATACGCCAAGGGCGAAAGAATCCACGACTTCTTCGCTGAGGGGTTGAGAACGGAACTACCATTTCTGTATAATCACAAGGTCGAACTCGAGACTTCAAGAGAGGTCTTCAAAAATAGTGCAATGGTCGAGGCCGCAAAAGTGGTGAATGTAGAGGTTATTTTCGACGGTCGTGCTGACTTAGTCATCGCATATACTGATTCTTCAGGACGGGGTTACTTACAGGTTGTTGATATGAAAACAACAGGTTGTTTACATGGTTTTAACGCAACAAATCCAGATGATGGCACACTGTTACAGCAATTTAGTGGTAATCTGTATGATAAAACACCATCTACCAAGGCGGAACAAGAGATATTGAACAAGTACAAGTATCAACTTACTCTGTATTCACAAGCATTGGAAGCGATTGAAGACGCAAAGCCGGCCGAATTACGGAGGACAGTCCTACCGCCGGCAATCTTGATTGCGGCTTCAGGACGTAGTGTCGAGATGTCACAGGAGGAGTACCAGCAGGCTAAACTTGACTTAGCGGAGCAGTTACTATGGATTGGAGAATTAGTTGCTCAGCCGCAAAAACCAGACGAACCAGGTAGAATGACTATGGAGCATGCTTTAGTCTGCTGGAATACAGGTATAGAGCCTCAACAGCCTTGAAATTACTATTTTTGTCCAGCAAATACTAGTGTTACGCCATTTTCTCCACCGGCAATCCAATGTTGAATATTAGAGAAACCGGCATCTTGCCACGCTTGGTGCCATTGGTCTATGGTTCGCGTGGCCATCTCCACACCGACATATTCTGGCCAACTTAAACTATCCACGTTTTCTGCATAGTGATCTATGCCGATAACAGCCCAGCCTTCCTTTTGCAACCAATCGCGATAAAATAATTTTAGCATATTTTCTGGGTCTTCTAGATAGTAAAGAAATTCCATAGAATGAATATAATCAAAACGCCTGTCTGGTTTAAAATCCGGTAATTCCGCTAATATATAGTCAGAATTACCATCGATTTCCCTTGCCTTTGCAATCATTGCTGCAGCACCATCAATACCCATAGCATATTCACAATTTTTATTTTTCAATAACTGTCTAACTACCCAGCCATTACCACATCCGACATCAACTGCAGTAAATGAGGTTCCAGCCTCTGTAACTTTTTGTGAAATGAACTCAATCATTTCGCTCACAGAGGCAGCATGCCCTCTTTCCATACCTTCGTCTTTTCCGACTAGTGCCCAATCATGAAAAACCTCGGTTGCGGGTCTTTTGTCCATGGTCGATGGTCATCGACATACTCAATAAATCGTCGCTTTGTCTAATACACTAACTGGACATCGGAATCAGCACTTAAAGCAATTACTCCGGGGGGGCCACTCCAAGTCATCCAGTTGTCGTAGCCGGCGAGAAGTTTTGAACCTGCATTTTCTTTCGTGACGCCATTTGCAGCTTGCGATCCAGTCGAGCAATACACTTTCTTTGCGCCACTGGTTATGGTATTCAACAATTCATCGAGCAGTCCATCAGGAAGCATCCCTGAATTATTAATGCCGGCTATGAATTCAGAATGAAGCATTTTTACTCCGTTTGCTGCAAAGAACATATCCACATCATACCCGTCATTAACCGCTTGAGCAGCACATGCTATTCCAACGATACATTTACGCAGGTCTACCTCAGGGTCAGTCACGATTTTTACAAAGAATTTCTTGGTCATAACGGGTCTAAATCGAAACTAATCTATTGTGTTATTGATTGGGTTAATTCACTACTGAGCGATTACTCTTGGTTAAATATGCGACCCTACAGGATGAAGATACGAGGAATCAACATGAGCGCGAGTAAAATGAAAAACCGACAAATTCCGGTAACAGTCCTTACCGGATTTCTTGGCTCTGGCAAAACCACATTATTGAATCATATTTTGACTAGTACTGAACACAAAATGAAGTTTGCAGTGATTGAAAACGAGTTTGGCGATGTTGGTATCGATGAGAACATCTTGGTAGAAAGTTCTGAAGAAAGCATCATTGAGGTTATGAATGGGTGTATTTGCTGTACGGTTCGCGGCGACTTGACAGAAGCTCTAGACGGCCTCTATGACCGAATCAGAGATTTCGATGGTGTTCTGATTGAGACAACTGGATTGGCAGATCCTGCACCGGTTGCTCAAACATTTTTCGTTGACGAGAGAGTTACAGAGCGATATAAACTCGACGGAATAATCACCGTCGTCGATGCTAAACATATTATTCCACACATCGAAGAGGAGAAACCCGAAGGAGTTGAAAACGAGGCTGTCGAACAATTGGCATTTGCTGATCGAATTATGTTGAACAAAATCGACCTTGTTTCAGATGAACAAATCGAAGAAGTCGAGGCTAAGATAAAATCCATCAACGCCTTTGCTCCAATCTACCACACCGAACAAAGCGTAATCGATCCTAGCAACCTGATTAACATAAGCGCCTTTGACTTAGAAAAGACTCTTGCTATGGACCCGGAATTTTTGGATACAGACGCTGAGCACGAGCACGACCAAAGGGTTACCTCAACCAGCTCGATATTTACTGGTTCACTCAATGTTAACAAGTTACAACAGTGGATTGGCGAACTTATGAATGATTACGGGGAAGATTTGTTCCGCTACAAAGGAGTTCTATCCGTTAAAGGAATGGATGAAAAATTCGTCTTCCAAGGAGTACACATGCTGTTCTCTGGATACTTTAGCCAAGAAGTTGCTCCTTGGCGGAAAGGCGAAAAGCGCGAATGTCGTTTTGTCTTTATCGGCAGAAATCTTGACCATAAAATGCTTGAACAAGGCTTCCTTGATTGTAAAGCAGAAGACTTGAGGTTCAATGTTGGTGATACAATCTATGCAAACATCGGTGAATTTACCAAAGGTAAAATCCTGAAGTGCTGGGATGAAGGCAATCCTTATCGCGTAGAGATTCAGAACGCCGAGAAATCAAATGTTTGGGTTCCGATAGATGATGACCGCTATGTCCGCAGTTCTCTGTGACGCGATATAAGGGGTACTGAAATGTCGACAAAGTTCTATGTCTGCTCTGGATGTTGTTGCGGTAGGACAGAAAAAGGCAACTACGAAGTACCTGCTGAGTTGTTACAATCTGTCTGGCATGAGGCCGAACTACATAATCAAGTTGAGTTGAAAATAACATCCTGCCTAGGTCCTTGTAGCATGAATAATGTCACCCTAATCAAAACTCCAGATAAATCAATTTGGCTTGGAAAACTTAACACTGCTGAGCATTTTACAGCATTAATTTCTCTTGCAGAGGATATAAACCAATCGGGTGAGTTCAAAGATTTACCTGACCTATTAAAACCGCATAAATTCATCCCATCATCGCTATGATGTTTGGGCGCATTGAAGCGAAATATTACCAACTATGAAGCAAACCATTCACCATGGCTGCTGACGCTGAAATCGATGATGTGCTCTACTCGAAAATTGAACCATATAGCACAGGAATGCTCGAAGTATCGGACCTACACACTATCTTTTGGGAGCGCGCAGGTAATCCTGACGGCCAACCTGTAATAGTAATTCATGGCGGCCCAGGGGGCGGTTCACAGCCGGGATATCGGCAGTATTTTGACCCACAAAAATTTGACATAATTCAGTTCGATCAACGCGGTTGTGGGAAATCCACACCTTATGCTGAATTGGAAGAGAATAACACACATAATTCAGTCTCTGATATCGAATCACTGAGGGAACATTTCGGGATTGACAAATGGCATATCTTTGGGGGCTCTTGGGGCTCTACACTATCTCTAATTTATGCTCAAAATCACCCAGATAAAGCACTCAGCCTTACGCTTAGAGGCATTTTCATGTGTCGAAAAAGCGAACTGCAATGGTTCTATCAGCATGGTGCAAGTCACGTATTTCCTGATGCGTTTGAACCATATCAAAACCATATCCCATTGGATGAGCAACATGATTTAATTTCCGCGTATTATGAGCGATTAACGAGTGATAATATTGAGATTAGAAGGGCTGCGGCGAAGGAATGGACACGGTGGGAGATGGCTACAAGTAGATTATTTCCCGACCCAGAGTATCTCGATAAAGCCGAAGATTTGGATTTTGCAGTGGCATTTGCTAGAATTGAGTGTCACTATTTTATCAACGGCATATTTGTTGAAGATGGCCATATCTTGAACAACTGCAACAATATCACTCACATTCCAACAACTATAGTGCAAGGACGCTACGACATGGTTTGCCCAACTGTTAGTGCTTGGGAATTACACAAACAACTGCCCAATAGTAGATTGATAATCGTTCCAGATGCTGGGCATTCTATGGGTGAAACTAGCATAGCTAGAGAATTAGTCGCTGCAACAGATAACTTGTAACGAATAGTTAACTGAATAATATTGACCTAATGAGGCGTTCCTTTGATATGGGGTGTATGAGTGGGGTTATTGAAGAGGATATACTCTAGGTGATTGTATGGCGGATGAGGGAACAATAACTCCAGAGATTCGAATTAGCGAACTTGAAGATGCACTTGCTACTGAAACCGAGAGGCTACAGAAATTATTCGCTGCATATGAAGGGCAAGAAAAAGACTTACTAGATGCGAGAGCAGAAATTGAGGTTTTGGAAAAGGAAATCATTGAGAGAGAAATCGAAAAAGAAGCCCAAGAATCACTAATTGCAGAAAAGGACTTCCGCATCAGAGATCTCGAAATGAAGGCGACAAAAGCCGACAAAAGAGTCGAGCACCTTGAGCCAGAACTTGAGAAAATGGAGGAGAAATATTCCCGAGAAAAAGACCGTCTTGGTAAAATCTTCAATATTGCAACAGAATTAGACGATGATTTGAAACTCGCCGTTGCCGAAATGAAGGCTAGAGACGATTGGTATGTTTCCCACATGACCTTGTTCGAAGATTTGAATAAGGCAATCAAGGAACGTTATGAGATGATTGAGCGAGCGGTTGAAGCAGAGCGTAAATCCCAGCACATGGCAAGAGCATTCGAAGAACGAGTCGATGAGATGGTTGATGCTCGTGCTGCCGAGATGACTGTTGAGGAAGCTGAAGAGATTAATTCCAAACCAATTGATGGCGCAGAAGAAACCGCTGACTCAGAGCAAGTTGATGAAGCGATTGACAATGCGGCAGCTGAACCGACAGAAACCGAGAATGCCGAAGCAGCAGATTCTGAAGAACCAGCAGAAGAAGCGCCAACTGAGGAAGCGCCAGCGGAAGCGGCTCCAGCATCTGCTCCAGCGCCAACATGGGGCGATGATGAAGATCCTTGGGCTGACAATTAGGTGATACCATGGGCGGCCTTGCTAGGGGCGGCCATGCCCCAGTGCTGATTACTTTCATGATGGGCTCTAGCGCCATCATCATTGGAGTAATGATCGATTCACTCAACGGTCTAATGCACCTCTTCGGAGTATTGTGCTGGATGACGTCAGCGTTTTTCGTTAATTTTTGGCGTGACCCCGATCGTAAGATTCCCAATGACGATGATGTCCTAGTTTCTCCTGCTGATGGACATGTGATGTTTGTCCGACGCGAGCGAGCCACCGGCAGAAGGCCGAACTCAGAAGAGGCCAAATCAGATCTAATCGAAGTGGATGAACTAACTGGACCTTGGTATCCCGAACCGTTGGCAAATCCGCAAGAGTTCGCAACTGAGCAAAGATTTGAGGCTGTAAAGCCCGGACAGGAATCTCAAACAGATGTATTCAGAGTTGCTGTATTCATGTCTCCACTTGATGTCCATGTCAATCGTTCGCCTTGCGCCGCAACAATTGAACGAATGGAACATCGCACTGGACACGGTCGGAAAAGAGGACCATTTCTACCTGCAATGAAAAAAGAAAGTGAGCACAATGAGCGAGTAAGAACGGTATTTTTGTCAGGTGACGACTTACGTATCGAGGTATGTCAAATATCTGGCGCTCTTGCTCGAACAATCGTTCCTTGGGCGGGCGTTGGTGATAAATTACGCAGAGGCCAGAGATACGGTATGATAAGACTCGGTTCAAGGGTCGATATTAGGGTGCCAGCTAATCTGTTTGAACCGGTTGTTGAATCTGCGGAGTCTGGTAACCCAGAATTGCCTAAAGGGCAGTTCGTCCAGGCTGGCTCTTCCATATTGTTCAGAAGTAAATAGGTGATTGTCATGGATAAGAATATCTCACTAACCCTTGTTGGTAATAATCCCAAGCCAGCAAAAATCCATCACTTAGTTAAGGCTCCAGCAAATACTCCATGGGCAAGAGAAAAGCAACAATCCTGGGATGCCAATAAACCAGCAACGGTTTATGTCACGCCAGAGACCTTGCCAGATGGAACCCCATGTAGCGCAGTAACCGTTATTCTACGCACAAAAGGATGTCACTGGTGGTGGTCAAGTGGCTGCACATTTTGTGGATATTTCAATGATACCCGCGATGATGTAACCAATGAAAACCTTCATTCACAATGGGAGTTAGCAAAGCAGCAACATGATAATTTTGCTGGCCAATCAATGGTAAAAATCTACACGTCTGGTTCTTTGCTTGAAGACCGTGAAATACCTATTCAATTTCAGGAAACAGTATTGCGAGAATGCCATGAATTAGGCAAAGAACTGATTGTTGAAAGCCGTTGCGAACAGCTGACAGAGGAAAAGCTATCTTGGGCGACATCAATTAATCCATCATTCACCGTAGCAATTGGTTTAGAAGCATATGATGATGAGGTCCTTCGCTTCCATGTTAACAAGGGATTTACCACAAAATCTTGGGATAGAGCAGTGGTAAACCTCAGAAAATTCAATTTGCGGATTAAGACCTATCTGATGTTCAAACCGCCATTTATGTCTGAGAAAGATGCTCTCGACCACGGCGTAAGATGGATCAAAGATGTAGCAGGCCGAAGCGATGAGATTTCAGTGAATCCAATGAATATTCAGCGCGGGACGGTTATAGACAGATTACACAGACACAATGAGTATCGCCCACCATGGCTTTGGTCCCTGGTTGAAATGATTAAGCAAGCACATCCACACATCTATCCTGATGGCGGTGTTAACGGCTCTCCCGATCAAGTTTGCCGTCTGATTGTTCATCCAACCGCTGGAGGAAAAATTCGGGGCGCTCACAATTGTGGTAGTTGCGATAAATTTGTCGTTGCGGCCATCGAACGCTATGCAGTAAGCGGGGATTTGCGAGAATTTGACGGACTATCTTGTGAATGCGAGTCCGTTTGGCGAGAAGAGTTAGCGCTCGAATCTGCCCTTCCTTTGCCGTTGGGCATCTCGCAGCCTAGACGAGGTAACCGTATTGAGAATCTCCGCTCGCTATGACCGGATTTCACATTATCTGCTACTGAATGTTTATCATCACTCTACTAGTGGGTTGGATTGACCCCTACGGGGTCAAACGGGGGAAATAGGATGAACAACACAATATTGCCAGATGTCACGGTCGGCTCAGGACAACCATCTATGGGAAGAGTCGCCCTCACCCTTATGTTCGTTGGAATGTTTGGGCTATTCGCCTTATTTGCCAACGTTTTCGGTTGGGACTCGATGCCAATTCTCGGCGATATAGTCCCGCTTATTGGTAACCTTGGTGGTAGCGGGATTTGGTATTACTTAGTCGGACTACTAATTGGCATTGGCGTCATAGTAGCGACCCTAATTGGTGAGGTCGTCGTCGAATAGACGGAGGGATGACATGGAGCCAGTATTCATTGCCTCAGGGATTTTGCTTGTCGTATTAGTGATTGTGTCCTACTATGTGACTAACGGTATAGGAACAATGGGCGCACCCATGCGTCAGTTCGCTTTGTTTCTGATGAACAAGGCTCCCGTCGGCTTAGTTGATTTATTCAAAGACGAACCAGGAAGCGGTAGTCGGACATGGATGAAATATGGAACCGGCTGGTTTTTGCTGGCGGTAATATGTGGATTTATTGGCATCTGGCACAAATATGATCCTACAGCACTAGATTCTCTTGCCAGTATTGGTTGGTCTTATGACGATGGTTCAGCATTGGCTGATTTCACAAATTCAGTAATGGGTATCGCATTCACATATCTACTAGTCGGAGGTTGTTTAGTTGCCGTATCGAGAGTAGGCGAGAAGCGTTTAGCTAGCGAAGCCAATGCTTCGATGGTTGCAGTGCTATACACCGCTTCAATGTCATTTAGCCTAATCTTAATACCGATAATCTTCAGATTTGTCGATTTGACTGATGAACAAAGCATCAGGGATTTGATTACCTTGATGACTACTTATGTTGTATCGAGTCTGTTGTTTATCGCTCTGCTTATGAATGTCTTAGCAACCTATTCGACTAGGGGCGAGGGCACTTCATCTGTCACAGCTTGGTTCCTCATAATGGCGATAGTCGCTCGTCTTATTGGCTCTCTTTACCACGTGCTCGGAGAAGTCACCGATAATACACAAATGGTTTGGCTATCCGAGCGAGTACTCGACGGATGGGTTCCTTTGGCGCTGATGTTTGCTCTTGCTTATCACGTGATTCCTCATTCAGCCAAGGCACCGGTGTGGTCTGCTTCGCTACTTAACGCCAATATGGTCTTGCTATTTGTTACCGTACCACCGTTCTTCATGACCGAAGCAAATGCAGGCGAATTATTACAAAATGTGGGAGCGCTCCTGTTGACGTTTTCGATGTTGCCAATATTTGCTGGCTCCATTAATCTGCTAGTTACAGCTTCAGCCAACTCAGGTAATGTGTTGAAGAATCCGGGCTCACTAGCGGCAACCTTAGCCATGTTCTTGTTACCGATTTTTGCTGTGGGAGGTTACTTTACTGGCATGGATACACTGACTGGAACGGATAAGATGCTAACCATGTCAACCACCATTGACGATGGCTTCATGTTCACAGTCGGCGGTTTGATGATGCTATCAGCGATTTTTTCCTCATACCCCCTTGCTGCAGGTAAAAAACTAGCAGATTCGTCAAGAGGTAGTATGGCAGCATGGTTCATGATGTTCGGTGGTTTAGCAGCAACAATCACTATGCTAATCGGTGATTTCACTGAGAAGGCAGTTATAGATTCAGGTATTGAAGATGTAGTAGCCTCTACCTCAGGATTTTATCTCACCGCCGCAGCGTTGTTTTACCTAGTGGCCATTGCTGTAGTGCTATCGACCTTGGTGCTAATTAGAACAGGTACCTCCCCACAGAAATTAACAGAAGTCGCATCAGCCGAATCTGATGTCGAAACCTACACTCTTGTTGAAGGTACAACAACAACTATCCAACAATTGATTGGCAGAGGTGTTGGTGTCAACACAACTCTAGTTGTTGGCGACACGGTTGACGATGAAGGGGGCTCGACAGTAATCGCAGTATCCGCTTCATTATACAACGACGAGGTAACTGAATTCCCTGAGGAAGCAACTGAAGATGTCGTAGAAGTCGACGATAAAGGGCCCGATAAGCAACTTGTCATGCTAGTTGACTACCTAAAGAAAACCAATCAATCAGTGTTTGAATTCTTTAAGTCAATTGACCTTGACGATTCGGGTAATATCGATGGTTTCGAGTTTCAACAAGCACTGAAAACCAGCGACGTGGGTGATTATCCTCCATGGGAACTAGATGGGCTACTATCGGCCATAGATCTGGATAATGATGGTAAAATTAACCTTCCTGAATTAGACATAGCACTAGCACAAATTGCTGCAAAATATGCTCCTTCGGAACAAGATGAGTCTCCTGAAGAAGCACCCCATGAAGAAGCTGATTCGAAGGACACAGATGCTGCTAGCCATACTGAAGCATCGCTTGCTAAATTGAAGAAAGCTGAATTAATTGAAATTGCTAAAGATCTCGGAGTTTCTACTTCTGGAACAAAAAGCGACTTAACCTCCGCAATTTTAAACGCTTGATGGGAGGCGGCGCATGAAAATTGGTTTAGTCGGCAAACCTAATGTCGGCAAGTCAACGTTTTTTTCTTCGGCTACTCTAGCCAAGGTAGATATAGCAAACTACCCGTTTTGTACTATTGAACCTAATGTTGGAGTCGCTTTTATTGCTGCTAGACTAGATTGCCCTTGTAAAGAACTACGACAAAAGCTAGAAGCAGATGGCAGATTAGGACCGGCAGAAGAAAATGACCCACGCAAGGGTAGTATTTGTCAACCAAGAACCGGCACCTGTATCGGATTCAAACGTCTTGTGCCTTGTTACCTGGTTGATGTTGCTGGGCTTGTTCCAGGTGCTAGTGAAGGCAAAGGGAGGGGAAATGCTTTCCTCGCCGATTTATCGAATTGTGATGCTCTCATCCAAGTGGTAGATGCAGCAGCCTCAACAGATATTGAAGGCAATCCTATTTCACCGGCGACAGATGTTAATACTGCATCACAGTCAATCCAACAAGAAATAGACTTCCTCAGCCTAGAACTCGATAACTGGATTTTGGGATTACTTGAGGATAGTTGGTCCCGTGGTGTCAGAAGAGTTCAGTCTGAAGGTGAAAAGGGCATATTGAACTTTTTACATGACAAATTAACTGGTTTAGGCTCATCATTGGTATTGGTAACTAGAGGATATGAGCAATTCAAAAATCAACATGATGAATCAACACCTCCTTGGGATTGGGATAAGGAGGTGTTGCAATTATTAGCACAAAATCTTCGCCGTGAATTATTCCCAATTCACATTGCAGCCAATAAAGCCGATATTGCAATCGATGGCGTGTTGAACTTAGTGGATGCGAATGGTATAATCGTGGCCTGCATGGCAGATATGGAACTTGGCTTGCGGAGAGCGTCATCGGCCGGCATGATTGATTATCAGATTGGTTCTGACAAATTTAGTATTGTCGATGACAGTAATTTATCCACAAAACAACTCGATGCATTAAACAAAATGCAAGCAAAGTTGTCTGCGGTAGGATCGACAGGAGTTGCCAAAGTCATTGACAAGGTGCTTTTTGAACAACTTGACCACATAGTAGTCTATCCTGTGCAAGATGAAGGACAATGGACTGATGGTGAAGGTAAGATTCTCCCTGATGCTTTCGTAGTTCCTCAAGGCATCACTGCTAAACCATTGGCTTACAAGGTTCATAGCGACCTGGGTGATGGATTCATCAAAGGTGTCGATGGCAGAACCAGAAGAGCAGTTGGTGCTGATTATGAGTTAATGAACGGTGACGTTTTGAAGATCCACTCAAAATAATTAGTGACCCTTTGGACGTTCGTATTCAGGAGTAAGTCTTGCCATATTACCAGCGAAATGCGCACTTCTGATGAAGAACCATGCCGGCGCAAATAGCGTCAGGCCAATTAGGATGAGAAGAAAATAAAGCCCCCAGGGGTCGACAGAACTGATATACATACCCCATAAGGTCCACAGTACTGGTATGTAGAGGAACATGCTATACCTTCTTGCTACCAATGAGAGTCTAGCGTTGCGTAGTTTTTCACTGTACAGATTAGCTACTTCTTCCTCTGTAGCGATTTTCATCTCTACTGCGCAACGAATACAAACTTGAGCCCGTGGGCCATTTCCGTGAATAAATTGATCACGGGTAAAAGTGCCCAGACAGTGCCTACAGGTTGGCATTAACTCCCCTCGTGTTAACCTAATAGGTCTTGATTCTTCAAGCATCCGATTTCAGACCTAAAAATGCCTTAATTATTCCAATTCCATTTTCAGAACCAACGGACTCAGGGTGAAATTGAACACTATGAATTGGCAGAGAATTATGCCTCAGTCCCATGATTGAACCATATTCATCGAAGGTGTTTGCTGTGAATTGACCTGAACCATTACCAGTAATCAATAGTGAATTGTATCTGACATACAGATCAGATTCTTGTTGCTTGACAAATAGTCCTGTGCCGTCACTTTGACAGACAACCGGTGTCCCATGGATTGCACCATTCGGGTCCTGAATCAATTCATATCCGTCCGTTACCCCAATTGCTTGATGCCCTAAACAGATACCAAATAATGGAACACTCAATTCCCCTGCAACCGCTAGATTTGCAATAGCCATTGTCAATTTCGAATCTTCAGGGACCCCTGGACCTGGGCCCAAGATAATATGAGACGGCGGGTTATTGCTCAGCAATTTCGCCAGGTTTCCACTTAATGCATAATGCTCGGAGATTTGATTTCTGCCATTAACAATACATACATTGTGACCAAGGCCGGCCACCACATTTGCGATATTTAGGGTGAAAGAGTCGAGGTTGTCGATAATTAGCACGCTATTTCTGATAGTGTCATCGTTTTGTGATTCAGTGACCAGGTTTATCTCCCCACACTGACTGAAATTGAACTGATTTTCTATTGGTAATTCTGTTACCTGTAAAGCACCTGTATTAGTCACATCAAACTCAGGTTTGAGCCAGCCGCAGGCTTTTCGAATTGCTTGTGATTTCCATACAGCCTCCGCCACTTCCATTTCGGGTTCTGAGCGGATGGTAATTCCGCCGCCAGCCCCAACAACACCAGACCATGATTTTCCACGCTTACGAGCCTCTAGAGTACGAATCAAGATATTCCACGAACAGTCATTGCTGAAAGGATCAAACCAACCAACAGAACCAGTCCAAAATGATCTGTTGGTGAGTTCAATCTGGTCAATTGCAGCGCTTACCATGGTCCTTGGACAACCGGTAATACTGCCACCTGGAAAAACCGCGTCAAATGCGTCACTACTAGTGTATTCAGAGGATAACTCACCAGTTATGTGAGATACCAGGTGATGGACATTAGCGTAAGATTCGACATTAAAACGGGAAACATTGACAGTCCCGACTTCAGAAACTATCGACAAATCATTGCGCATTAAATCGACTAACATACGATGCTCGGAGCGTTCCTTTACATCAGCAATCATCGATGCAATCATTCCCAAGTCTGCAGATTTATTGGCCCCACGAGTAACTGTGCCTTTGATTGGGGCAGTAGATAATATTCCACTATTACATCTTAGCAATGTTTCGGGTGAGGAGGAAACGATTGCTAGGCCTAAGTCAACAGCCTCAACGTAGGCAGAAAAAGGAGCAGGATTTGTTACCGTTAATCGATGAAAGATTTTCAACGGGTGCTCAACTAATTTACCACGCCAGAAACGGCCAAAATTGATTTGATAAAACATACCCTTAGCAATAGCATCGGTGATTTGACCAATCTTGTCTAGGTGTTGCTGGTCGTTGATTGAAGAGATTTCTTGGTGACTATTTTCTGGCTGTTCGGTTAATTCAATTTCGATTTTTTTATTTGCTGAAAGTATTGAGTTTACTGCTTCAGTCCAATCCTTATTTGAGCCATATACAGAGAATGCGCCCGTCGTATTGTTATGCACAACAAAATCCTCAATCAACCACAATACTGCGAGTATAGCATTGTTATCCGGCTGCTTAGTCAACGCTATCGGCTGGGTCCATTGAATCATGTCATAAGCAACCGAACCAGTCCAAAAGGCTCCCTTAGGAAGTCCACGATGCTCCGTATGGAATTTTAGTTCCGGGGTAATTTGTTTCAATTTATTCATCAGGTCACCCAAACCTGCTGCAGAAATTATGTTTGAGTGATACCAACAACCATGCTTCCATTCTTCGAGTTCAGCGGTCAGTGTAGGAGTTTCACCTAGTAATTCCAACTTCCCCTCTAATGCATTGTTTGGCTCAGTAACTGGCATACCCTCAGGCTGTCTTATCACGACTCTCATATTTGCTGGCCCACAAAGTATTGAGTTCTCTGCGAGATGAGTTGCAGGACCGCCTGAATTTAGAATTATGAGGTCAGGTGAGCCGAATTTAATCGCTCCCGTGCCAAGCAACTTAGCGTCAGTGAGCAGAGAAGAAAGGGCATTCACCCCACCTATTTTCATTACCCGCACAACTCAGTCCAATTATTAATGTTAGAATAATGTTGAGCGAGGTATGCAATTAGTTTAGGCAAAATTGTAGCTTCAGCGGATCCGACTTTTTCGCCGTCAATAGTCACGATGTGACATGTGCCGATGCCGACACCTACCGCGATTAACTCTGAGCAGCGAGCGATAAGACGCTCGTTCAATCTCGCATAGTTGACTGGTATGCCTTCAGCGGTTAAGTATGGTATTAACACTTCAAGAGTAATACCTCTAACTGCATCCTGGCTGTTACTAAGATATGCAACACCATCTTCATCAATCACTATCATGCTCGCTCTATCACTATCAATAACGCAATACTGGTCAATAAGTAAGGCGATGTCAGCACCATTTTCTTCAGCGGTAGCTTTTGCATCTCGATAGGGTTGCCAATCTCCGTGTTTAGTCCCCGTGACTGCTCCCAACCACTTCTTTAACGGCAGAGTTACTGCATGCATCTCGCAATTTCTTAATCTTGGTAGTGGTCTAGGAGTCAGTCTAACTTTATCATCCTCGCAATTATAGGTGATATTTAGCAACTGAATCTCATCAGATTGTTGGCCGTCCTGGATGATAATCTGCTCGGATATTCTGTCAACAAAATCTTCAGGCAAATCAATTCTTAGTCTCTCAGCATGACTTCTCAAGCGGTGAAGATGTTGGTTGAAATCGGCAATTTTAGTACCACCATCCCATAAAACAGTAGTGAATACCGCACTTCTAGGCTTGTTAGCCATTTCAAAACCTCACAATAAATCATCTAAGAAAGAAGTATCAATACTTGGCTTTTGAGTCTCTTTGTTGTCATTCAATTCATTCAGTAAGGCATTATTCTGTGGTTGAAGAACAGGCTGTTGTGGTTGATAGGCAGGTCGCTGGTAGGCTTGATTATTGTCAATTCTTTGCGCCGCTGCGTAAATGTCATTCTCAGCCTGAGGAGAGATTTGCGGCGGTGGCGCTACAGGTGCAACTGCACCAAATCCAGGAGTATCATCCCATCCAAGATCGTCTTGAATTCCCCATGTAGCTTCTTGAAGCTCCCAGTTCTTATTGCGCACACGCTTGTTGTTTCTCGTTCTGACAATAGCAACTAACAGGAATACTGCGATTAGTAATAATCCGGCAGCAAGTAAATTCGGGGTAGTCAGCAATGCAGTGAAGTCAGTGTTTTCTTCTTCCCCAAGGTTAGAATCGCCGCCCGATTGGGCAGGGGGCAAAACCTCGACAGGTTGTACATCTACTCTTGTTCTATCATCATCAAACGGTGAGACTGCAATATACCAAGTTGTCAAATTGTCTAAATCTTCAAACACGTCACTAGTAATGAGGAAGTTAGTCGAGGCTCTAACTTCGCCAACCTCCGTATAAGCGGTTATCTGAGTAAGGCCCTCGTAACCAATGTAGATTTTGTAGCCACGAACCTCACCAGAATTTGTGCCGCTCCACGTCACCAATATGCCAACATCATTCCAAACAGCTTGTAGGTCCTCAACTGGAGCCATGTAGTCCCCAGAATCGTCAAATCCATCATCAACCGCTTGGCTAGAGACCACAGTCAAATCATCCAGGTATGCATTGCCAGAGGTGTCAATAGCAACTACTGCAACCCATATCTCCATGCCTGGCAAGACAGGGAGGTCGCCCATCACCTCCTTAATTTCCAGAGGCAAATCAGGTGTTCTATCTAGTGATGCTATTGGTATGCTTGGCCCACCGCTGCCGGGAGCAACACTGGAAAAATCAGTGGATGATGCGTAGACCTCATAGCTACCAATATCGCTTGCCTGACTTAATTCAAATGTCAGTAATAGAGCACTTCCATCATCATTCGGCCGGTCAAATAACTCAAGGTCAGACAGTCTTTCAGGAGGCTCGGTATCAGCCAAGTTGTTGATTGGAATTACGCTTGCTTGGGGCAATGATGTCAGGTGTACATTGCCCTTGATGTCGTGGACAGTAACGGTAACAAATAACTCGATGTCGGGCCGAATTAATTGTGGCGTTGCCATCGTAATATCCATCATACCGCCAGGTGGACTGTATAATGCAGTAGAAATCGGCAGTTCTATTGGGTTTCTATCCTCATCAATCCACTGCTTATTTATCATCAAGCATCCACATTTGTCGGGGTCGTCACCAAACGCAGCCCATGCTGCGCTTAAGTCAGTAACTGGTTGGTCGGCAACCCAGACAATATAGTGCGAAAAATCATCTGCGGTAGAAATAGTCCAGACTACATCAATCGCAGTACCATCGTCTTCTGGACGGTCAAATGCGTTTACTGAGGTTATGCGATCTGGAGTCCCGCCACTGCCAATCGAATTCCTCAGTGGGGTTGCTGAGACTACATCAACATCGATAAGATCGACATTTAGCCAGTCATCATAAGCAACTACTGCAAATAAATACGGTTGCCCATCGATCAGGCCCTGACCGTCAAACTCGTCTACGATTGCGGTGGTTGTGCTGCAGTCATCAATTATTACCGCCCGGGAGAATCCGTTGTCAGGAAGCGATTGAATGACAGTAATTGAAGGAGAACCATCGTCTAACTTGACCCATACAGCATAGAATGTGCAGTCATCGGCTGTACTCTCATCCCAAGAGATAGTGACTCTTCCACCATCATCGTCTGGTGTGTCAATAGCGCTGACGTTTTCTAGTCTTGGTGGTGGAGTAAGGTCATTAAGTCCACCGGTTGGGACTACTGGGCCAATAACAAACGGATTCATAATGTCCTCCTGTTCAGTAAGATCGACACAGGTTAACCCAATCCAATATGGTCTGCCAGCGTCTAATTGGATGATTGTAGTGTTGCCTTCAGTCGGTGGTAGTTCAACAACGGGGGTTAATCCCAGCACATCACTAAATTCAACAGTTGAGGCGTATATCTTGGTGCTCTTGAGGTCTAACGACGTGCATCTAGCCCACTCGATTTCTAAATCACCGTCCTCGCCACCTTCATGAGGACCAGCACTAGCCCAAATTGGCGATAGTGGTATTTCATTTGTTGGCGATGCCGGACCGATTTGTGGAGATGGTGTGCCGAGTCTTCCATCGTCATATTCCACGACAAT
>DAWS01000022.1 GCA_002506025.1 Euryarchaeota archaeon UBA111
ATCCTAAAAGAACCAGCAGAGTTCTTTGAACAAGCAAGTATTGATGAAGCATATCTTGATGTTACAGAATATGTCAACAACGACTGGGACGCGGCACTGGCACTGTGCAGAAAACTTCAGGATGAGGTGCTTCAAAATATTGGGTTAAGTGCATCATTTGGCATTGCACAAAATCGTATATTAGCGAAAATGGCTAGTGAAATTAACAAGCCTCGTGGTATCCACAGAATCCTACCTGACGAACTTGTTGACTTTTTTGAAGGCCGCAGTATCAGAGAGGTGCCAGGAATAGGTAAAAAACGCGCAACACAACTCTATGAATGGGGTATAACCACAGTAGATGAATTGTACACTTATGGAGAGTTAGCGCTATCAAGAATAACTGGAGAACGCTTTGCGGCTTGGATAACCCGTGTTTACGAGGGGCGGACATCCAACGAAATCAGTCCTCTAAAGAGTCGGAAATCTATTGGTAAAGAAACCACTTTTGATTATGATCGAGAAAATTATCGGGTAGTATTGGAGAATCTACTTAGCATTGTCAGGCGAGTGATGAAATCTGCCAGGGAAATTGGTGTTTCAGGTAGACTGGCAGAAATTAAAATACGCTACACTGGGTTTGAAACACATACCCATGGTAGGTCAATTCCAGTATCGATGAATGATGATGAAGTTTTCACCAGTTTGGCTGAGAAACTATTTGCTAACAATGTCCAAACCGGGAAAAAAATCAGATTGATTGGCTTCCGCCTAGGTCATTTGGATACTCCAACCACTAAACAAACTCGTTTGCTGTCTTTGATAGAGGAAGAGTAGTTTCACTCAATACTGTGCATAGCAGTCAGTATATTGTTAAAATCAGTTAGATTTTCTGGTATCGCTATTCCTGATATTGGTTGGTTAAGTGAAATACCATTAGCCTTTTTCGTGCTCCATACCTCTCCGTTGAAAGCTTGTAAAGCATTCGATTTGCTCATTAGAAGCTCGCTTCTTTGCTGGTCAAAATGTTGTCCAAGAATGTTGTCGGGGAATTCATCTATCTCAACCGCAGAGGTTCCGTAAATTGTTGTCGAAATATGATGGGTAAAGAAAGGACATATTGGGCTAAATGCGCTCAAAAAATCTCTCACAATGCGATGTATTGTCCATGCAGCTTTGACATCCCCATCATATAGTCTAGATTTTACCATCTCTAGATAGTGACTCGGCAATATTCCTGTGCCAAAAGTTTTGAGTGTTTGAGTTGCTGTGTATATATCTAAATTATTCCACGCCGTTTTAACTTCTGACATAACAGCATTGAATTCATACAGAATCCATTCATCCTCGATGTTTAGGTCATCCGGTATGCTATCCAAGTCGTTAGGGACATCAAATTGAGAAGCGAAGCGTGCAACATTGAACAATTTGGTTAGAACTCCGAAATACTTCTGCTCGATTTCCTCTGGGTTGATGTGAAAGTCATCACCAACTTGTGCTTCACACGCCTTCCAAAGACGGAAACATTCACTACCAATTTTGTTGGCTTTGAGATTAACAGTTTTTTCTGGACCTTTCACTTTCCACGACCCGGTTCTGCCACCTGCGCCACACTCAAGGACTGAATCTGCATCAATCCCATTGCCAAGTGATTTGCTCATTTTACGCCCCCATGGGTCCATTCCTAGACCATCAATCCAGACATGTTGGAAACCTGGCTTGTCTAGTAGTAAAGCAGATTTAAGCAGCGTGTAGTAAAGCCATGTTCGGACTATCTCTTTCCCTTGGGGTCGAAGTGCGGTAGGGAAGGCCTTGTCAAAAATCTCTGGTTGATTTAGATAGCCACTGACGAAGAGGTTGGAATTTGATGAATCCATCCAAGTATCGAAGACCTTCTGCTCCCCAGTAATGTTACCCAAAGTTTCGGTCATTGCCTCAAATGAGCCAACATCTTCACGGCTGTCACGGCGTAAAACTCGACTCCCAGCAGGTGGATTTTCTCGCCACGGTTGAACATAAGTTCCTGCTGGTGGAACTATTACATATTCTTCGTTTTCACTATACCAGATCGGTATCTCGGTATGATACCATCTCCGCCTTGATATAGGCCAATCAATGCTGATGTTATCCATCCAATCCAACAGGAATTGACGATTTCTAACGGGGTGGAATTCTATTTCTTCAATCAATTCCCGCATTCTATCTTGTATGTGTGTTTGACGCACATACCACTCCTTAAGCAATATTATCTCGACGGGATTTTTTCCTCTTTCAGAGACAGGAACTTCTTGCTCACGCTCTTCGATTTTCGCCAGCATGTTGTTGGCACTCAAATATTCTATTATCGAGTTTCGTGCATCGATTACTGTCATACCCGACCACTGTGCAGCAAGTTCGGTCATGCACCCTTCAAGGTTGATTGCTTGAAACGGTGTCAGTCCTAGCTCTCTAAATACTGCAACATCGTTTTGGTCACCAAATGAACAGACCATCAACACTCCTGAGCCAAATTCTGATTTGACTGACGGGTGGGTTTTGATTTCAACATATTTTTCTCGCCCTTGAACTGGCAGTGGTAGTGGAATTTTTTGACCAACAAGGTGCTGATATCGCTTGTCATCTGGATGGACAACAACTACGCCACAAGCGCAGATAAGCTCAGGTCTGGTAGTAGAGATGACAACCTCAGTTCCGTCATCCAGTCGCCAAATTACATCAACTAATTTCGTTTTGCGAGAAAGTCTCTCAACCTCTGCATCGGCAATTGTCGTACCTTCGACGGGATCGTAGATATTAGGTCTTAAGTCTTCGACAATGGTGCCGTTTTTGAACAGTTCAACGAATATTGATTGCGTAACCGAGCGGTAATCAGGAGCATCTGTAAGATATTCACGTGTAAAATCACATGAAAGACCAACACGGCGTGCGGTATTTCTCATCGCTTGAGTGAATTCTTCAATGGTACTTTTGCACAATTCAAGGAACTCCGCCCTATCGTAAGTTTTCATTTTACGTTTAGTATTTTTTTCCACGGTAAATTCAATATTTATTCCGTTTCTGTCAACCCCCCAAGGGAAGTAGACTTCTTTGCCCAGTAAACGCTGGGAACGAGCAATTACGTCAATCATTGAATATTGGGCAACAGCACCAATGTGCCACGTTCCAGAAGGATAAGGTGGCGGTGTATCAATGACGAATATTTCTTTGCCCGATTTTGGATTAAACCCATATCTTTTGGTATATTCTTCACTATCAGCAGAATGCTCTGATTGAATTTTTTTCTCTAGGTCAACCGACCATCGTTTCTCGTTAAGTCTTGGAGTTGGCATGTGCCTCACCGGCCCCACGCTCGTTACCAGCACGGGTCCACATCGCCGTCAACTTACATGATATCAAACCAACGCATCAAGTTAAATTCAATCATTAACTCAATCATATTGTCGGTAAACATTTCAAGCGAGAACTTGTGGGATTACCGGGGAAGGCTATGGCTGATGGGAATGATTCTTCTGAACCATCTAGTGAAAGTCGTAAATTTTCCAAGCGAATCGGTGCACTGGCTGAATATAGCAAATCAAAAATTCAGTCTGGAGCCGTTGATTTAACCGCGCGTGTCCGAGATTTCCGGGCAAAGTCAGCAATTGATGCAGTATTGGAAGCACCAGACCGCTTCAAACGTGAGTGGCAAAAGCATGGAGCAACAGGTGCCATAACCAAATATCCCGTAGCAGTGCTAGTAATATTTCTTATGCTGACGGCGTTTTTTGTATCCCAATCAGGCTTCCTTGACGACACAAGATTTGATGATGACCCGAATGAGCCTGCGCTAAACGTTAATGGTGATTTAGAAGTTTACCTACCTGAAGGTAGTCAAGTTGCAGAACTGATTAAACTCGTTGAGGATGATTGGTCAACGAATGTAATGATCATCTACGTGGAGTCTGGCACCAGGAATATTACCGATCAGCGGATTCTCCAAGAGATGAGTTACGTTGAGAGTCAACTGAACCCATACCTTTCTGATTCAATTAACGATGATGTAATCTATATTTTATCCCTATCTACTGTGCTCAAGGAAGTCAACTCTAGTGCTCCACGAGTTCGAGAAGCGTTCATCAACGAACTCGGTCAACTCGGTTGTGCTGCTGGCCAAGACGAATGTGCCAGCGCTCAAGCGGCTGAGGCATTGAATGACCTAATAGCTCAAACAGATGAGCAGTTTGGTGGTTCATACGAGATTCCAAGTCAGCCAACTATTGACTTAGTAATTGGAGAGATGTATGAGGATGATGGCACCCCAACCCCAGGTCTGGATAAACTTGCTAGAGATGTCTGCACAACAGGTGAACGCGATTGTGGTGGCCCTGATGGACTACTCGATCGAGCGATTATGGCGGTCGCTGTATCTGATCAAGTAGAGGCAAAGGATTTGATTGCGAGAACCCAATCTCAACTAGATCAGTTTAGCAAAGAGGAGAGGTATTGTGATGATGTCAATAACGACGGGGTTCCCGACCCAGAAACAGGTGTCTGCACTTGGGAGAGTCTCAATCTAACAATGACTTTAACTGGTCCCGTTCCAATTACCAACGCTGTAACAGAATTTTCTTTCAAACTATTTTGGGAAATTTTCCCCACAGCGGTCGTTCTAGTGGCTTTGGGATTATTCATATTCCATTCAGATTTACTACAGACAGGTATCACAGGTATACGCCCAATTCAGGGTATTAAGGTCGTAATTATTGCAGGTTTACCGACTCTGTGTGCAGTGTTTTGGACACTTGGTCTTATTGGATGGACCAATTATGAAGTTACCATGACTGTAATTATCGTCGGGCCAATTCTCCTAGCACTAGGCGTTTCATACGGCCTTCACATTACTAATAGATACGCAGAGGAAGGTGGAACGAAATCTGAAAAGATGAAAGCTTCATTATCGTCAACCGGAAAGGCTGTGTTTTTGTCAGCAGTAACAACGGTGATTGGTTTCATCTCTTTGGTTTTTACACCTATGGCACCAATACAGACAGTCGGTATTGCGTTGTCTGGAGGTATTGTAATCGTTTATATTTTGACGATGTTTATGGTTCCAAATCTTACGCTATTGCTCGACTTGCGGAAACCAAAACATCCACCTTTGAAAGCCTTTGATCGTTTAGTAGATGCCCCAGTAAAGTACAACAGGGCTATTATTGGATTCTTTTTGATGTTGATTCTAATCTCAGCAACTTTAGGACAGAGCAATGTTGAAGAAAATATCGATTTGTTGGGTATGGCGCCTGAAGGCGAAGACCCCGTGATCAAGATGAAGCAATATAGCAGCGATTTCAATGCTGGTCAAATTGGTATGATTTTGATACACGCCAATGTTACTGGTGATACTAACGACCAGGACACGGGTAATGATGATCCAGCAGAAAATCTGAAACGGATAGATCAATTAGAAAGTAAACTAAATACCGTGGAAAATACTTCAGCAGTTTCAATCGTGTTTTTGATGAAATCAACGGGTATTGCCCCGACTGTTTCAGGTGCGCAACTTTACGAGTTCGTGAATGTCACTCCATTACCAGACGACATCAAGGAAACAGCTGAAGTTTTGTTGAATAATGAAATAACTGCTGACGCATCGTTTTGGGATTTGCTAATTCAGCCGGATAATTTTGGTTTACCCGGTACCAAGCAATCTCAGATTTTCTTGCTAAACGTATTCTATGCTTCAATTACCGATGAAACACGAGAGATATTCATCAACAGTGATTTTGATAGAACTCTCATTTATGTCGATATGCCGTTTATTCCCGTTGCTGATACGGCTAAGAGTGTGGAAGCAGTCAACCAGCACGCAGACTCATTCCGTTCGGTGGATAGCGGACGTGCAGAACATCTGACAGGTGTTGCAGCCACTGCAATAGAAGTGAACCAACTCATTGTCGGGTCTCAATATACTTCGCTGGCTTTTGCAATTATTTTGACTTTGATTGTATTGGCCATAGTTTTCAGAGATATACAATATTCATTCTGGACAACATCTCCGGTTATTGCTACCGTTGCCTTGCAATGGCTTGTTATGTGGCAAATGAATGTCACATTATCTCTTGTCACTGTCATGATTGGCTCAATACTTGTTGGTGTCGGCGTTGATTTTTCCATTCACATTTCTAATCGTATCAGGGAATTAGGGGGTGGTATTAATGCCATCAAGAGCGCTGCTATCGGTACGGGTATGTCGCTGTTTGAGGCAGCAGTCGTGACCTCACTAGGTATGATTACAGCATATCAAATTCCTATCCCAGAGATTAAACCATTTATCACTGTAATATTGATACTGTTGTGGGTTGCCGCCGCAAGTGCCTTGATTTTACTACCGGCTATTTTTGTTACTCTAGAAAAAATGGGTATATCTGCAGTTAGTGAATCTAATGTAATGGCTCGAAAACTTGGCCTAATCGTCGATGGAAAAGCCGATATTGATGTTTTGGATGCAGAAATTGATGAGGAAATCAAGGACGCTTGGTAATACAAATCTCAAAAGAGCGGGACCATCTGGACGTTACATGGTCGCATACTGGTTGATGAAATCAGAGCCTCACGTTTATCCATATGAGCAGTTGGTTGCAGATGGTTGGACACACTGGGATGGAGTTAGAAATTACCAAGCAAGAAATATCATGCGTGATGACATGAAAAAAGGTGACTTAGTGCTTTATTACCACTCAAACTTCAAACCGCCACATGTCGCAGGTATTGCTCGCATCCGAAAGGAGGGCTACCCGGATTTTACCGCCCAAGATCCAAGTTCAAAATACTTCGATGCCAAAGCTACTCCTGACAACCCTAGATGGATAATGGTTGACATTGAACCAGTCATGGAATTAGATTCTATGATTCCTCTAGAAGACATCAAAAATAATCCAGAATGTGAAGGTATGGCTCTGATAAGAAAGGGTCAACGTTTATCTGTCCAACCTGTTGATGAAGAGCATTTCATCGCAGTCCTAAAAATGGCAAATCTTACCATTAGTGACCTGAGTTGATTTAATGCCCAGAGAACAGATACCAGTAGCAAAGCGTGCTGCCAGCATTGAGTATGCCATAAGAGATGTCGTAGTTCCTGCTACTGCACTAGAAGCACAGGGTCATGAAATTATCAAATTAAATATCGGTGACCCGATAGCCTACCCAGGATTGCCGACCCCTAAACATATGGTTGATGCATATGTCAACGCATTGCAAACAGGTAACAATGGTTATTCTCCTTCATATGGCTTACCTGACCTAAGAGCTGCAATTGCCCAGGACGAGCGACGCAAAGGTTGGCCTGCGAAACAAGATGACATTTATGTCTGTCACGGAGTAACAGAAGCACTGCAAGTGATCTTTGCTGCAACTTTAGAAGAAGGTGATATTGTTCTGGCCCCTGGACCTCATTATCCACCTTATTTGGCGTATCCTCAAATGTTTGGTGCCACCACTTTGGAGTATAAATTGAAACCGGATGACGATTGGAAATTGGACTTCGACGATATTGAATCAAAAATGAGTGACGATGTGAAATTGCTGGTATTAATCAATCCTAACAACCCTTGCGGTGCAGTTGCTGGTAAGGATGAGATATTTCGAATTCTGTCAATCGCTAGAAAGTGGCCAAATTGTATCGTTATCGCCGATGAGATATATGACGGACTAGATTTTACCGGGGAACACCGTAGTGTGGCGAGTCTGTCTCCTGATGTTCCTGTCTTTGTCCTGAATGGGGTGTCAAAGGTCTACTATGCACCGGGATGGAGAATTGGATATCTTGGTATTCACGACCCTAAGGGCCGGTTAGTCTCTATCAGAGATGGCATAGAGAGGTTACTGAGATCTAGATTGTGTGCATCCACACCTGCACAAATGGGTTATCTTGCTGGATTAGATGGAGATCGCTCATGGATGAAATCATATTCGGATAAAATAAAGCGCCAACGAGACCTGTGCGTAAAGCGGATCAACTCGATTGAAGGCCTAGAAGTACAATCTTCCGGTGGTGCATTTTACATGTTCATAAAATTGACCGACGAACAATGGCAGCAAAATGACAAAGACTTCGTCCTCAAACTTCTCCATGAAGAGCATGTCTTGGTGGTTCATGGTAGTGGATTTTCGCCAGATTTGGGTGGTGGGCACTTTAGATTAGTATACTTACCCGATGTGGATATTCTAAACGAAGCATTCAATCGTATCGAGCGATTTTTACTGCGTCATAGAACGTAATATACCGGAGTATTGATGAGCATATATTATCTCGGGTAATCATGCAAAGGACAAGAACGGCTGCGTTGCTATTTGTTCTAATCCTTGTAATAACTACATTCTTGGATGTCGCTAAGGCTGACGGTCATCAGACCGATTCTTTTGATATTAGTTATTTGTATCCACTGGGAGCAGCCTTGGTGGTAGCAGGCTTAATGTGGAAATTTTTTATCCCAATTCAACTAGCAAACCTCCAAGTTGCATTTGAGATCGATGACGATTTGTATGAAGTTCATCGTGTTACTAGAGATTTGGATGATGCTAGAGATTTACTTTCAGAGGGCTCGGTTGGCTATGGTCTCGGCCTTTACATGATGGGAATGACTGGAGTATTGATATTGATTGGAGAATTTATTTTCGAGCCGGATTTTTTCTATTTACCATCACTTTATGTCATTGGTTTATTAGTTGGAATTCCCATACTTATCTCACCTTGGGAGACAATGAATGCCCAATTGTCAAGAAATCAAAAGCCGTCAACAAGCAACGCAGTGCTGGGATTTTTCCGGAGGACACTTACATTATTCATTATCATCGGTATAACCATTGCATCGCTGATGTATGGTTTGCAAGAATCAAATGACGGGGTCATTGAGCCGTTTTGGCTTGCATTAGCAATGCTGGTGTTTATGTCTCCGACAATTTTTGCCTACGGCAGAATAATGGGGGCTTCATGGAATATGTTGTTAATTGGCAAATGGCGAACTTCTAACGGTCGCAGAAATCCAATTGACCCAGACAAGCCTAGGTTCTTTAACAGACTATTCTCTTTGTTGCTAGTAATATTTCTCTTGACGATGCCAATAACAGCACTAAATGGAATTGTAACAGTATTCTACATTCTTATCGCTTCGCCTGATAATTACTCTGAAGTGCTTAACTATGGTGGAATCATCGGACACTCTATCTATGTTAGAATTGATTTAATTTCTGAGATACTATTTCATTGGGAATTTATCAAAAGTTTACCGCAGTTCCTTTCACTTTACCTTTCACTCAATATCGCCATTGTTGGTTTGGCATTTATTTTTGAATTGACTCGTAACCTAATGCTTGGTGGACAAAGTTTTGGTGGCGTGTTTGGTGTTATCATTGACAGCCCTCGTGACATTAGAACTGAGGTAGAAGCTCAGACAAGGCAACTCAAGTTTGCCTTTGCTGGTTTCTCCGGCTATACAGTCTTACTCTTACTGCTGGTTTGCTACAAAGAATTCGGTGACTTAATGCCATTTACTGAGACGCTCGAGGATGATTATGGCTTTGACGAAGGTATGCGCCTACTCGCTACATGGATGTTTATCGCCGTCGGCCAGTTGATATTTTTGTTAACATGGCTAGTGTCAATAATTAGATTTGGCTCTTTGAGATCACTGAGATTTGATCTAAACCCAGACGAAAGACGAGAGGGTGCAGTCAGGTTGGCTGGGGGAGATTGGATGAGAACATTGGTCGATGAGGCAGCGCTTGTAGAGGACCTTGACACACTGATAAGATTCCAACGTCGCTCACTGGATGGTGACCCATCAGTGATTCGGTATGAGAAGGCCAGAGCGCGAATGTGGGAACTAGCGATTAGAGGATTATGGCCATCAGCAATAGAAGAAGCGAGGAAAGTACTTGCCCAAGCAGGCGGTGATGACGATGTCGCAAGGATGATAATTGCCACGGGCCACATAGCATCGAGAAGACTTGACGCAGCCCGTGATGCTTTACTTGGCTTGGAGCAACCAGAAGGTTATGACGAGCCAGAGCTGTTGGCATTTGTCTGTGAATGGTTAGACCCATTCACCGGCAATGTAACTGATGATGATTTCTGGGATTGGGAAAATAACAGTTGTATCAATAATTTACAACACCAAATACAAATGATTCGCGGTTGGAATCCTAAACCTAGCACAGATTTCTTGGGCAAAGATCGGCTTTCACGCGTAGCCCAACTCTCGATGATATCTTTGATGAGAGCGCAGAGGATGCACGACGAAGCACTAGAGTTGGCACTAAAGTTAGTTAGAGTTGACCCAACAGGTGTTAGGCCACGTATTGCTGCAGCACTTTGCTTGATCGATAAGGGAGACTGGCATAGTGCAAAATCAATCCTTGAAGAGTTAATCAAGAGCGACAAAAATGACCCGAGAGTATTGGCTTTATCAGCTATTTTGGGTGTGCCTGTAGACGCTGAGGAATTTGAGGTTGCTTTGGTTAATGGAGAAGGCAAAGCAATGAACAAGTGGATAAACCAAGCCCCGTGTAATTCAGTCGCTGCCTTGGGCATTAGGGGTGGCATGGATGAAGCAATCAACGCTAATTTACTGATTGCAGCACACGAAGCGACTCGTAAACAAATGACTCCAAAATATCAGAGCGGTCGTCTTTCAATAGTCTTCAATTTCTTTATCCTAATACCGGTATTTTTGCTAACTGGAATTTTCATCTACACAGAGTACGGGGAGATGGAGGGTTTAGTAGCTGTTTCTCTGCTTTTACTTTCCCATTCAACAAGCCGTCGAGTTTTGCGACAACAGCGCAAACTGATACGTCACAGAGATCAAAAAGCAATGGTTGCATATGCTAAGAGAATGAAGCGGTTCAAAGTTACTCCAGACCGGAGCAACATTCCAGTCGGTACACACCTGTTGTTATCTGGCATCCTAATCTCAGTTAATGGGGTAATATTAGACATAGGCTTGCCTGGATGGATGACTGAGCACTTGCCAAAAGATTCAGACAAAGCAATCAAATCTCGACTTAAGCGTCGCAGTGGCAAGATGCAGAAAGCTAGGCAACCTCGTCTTAAGCCACTTGGAGAAGGTTGGTGGCTTAAGAGGCCCAAGGAAGATGGCGCTGAGATCCCAGCATTGGAAAGGTTAGTTGGTAAAGTTGCTTATCGAGGTCGTCCTAGCTATATAGATAGAAAGCAAGGTGTTGGGGCCAGACCAACTGGTCAAATACCTGGAAAGTCACGACCAGTACACACTTTAGACCTTGGAAAACGTGGTATACCTACCAATACCAGAATTTCTGAAAGGAATTCATCTAAGCCGAAATTCGAGCCAACTTCATCGGTGAGAAGTAGTCGCAGAAAGAGACCAAGTCGTCGCAAGTGAACGCTTAATTAGGCAATTTGTTCAAAGACCGATTCGTTAAGCCTCAGTTATGGCGGATATACCGGGGGCATGGAGCCCCAGCGAAACCAACTTGTCTAAAGCAAACGCAGTTATCGAGGCTACCAGAGCAAGCGGTAACTTATATCGAAATGGGCTCGGCATGATTGCTTCTGAAAATATAATTTCACCGATGGTTCAGAAAGTAGTCTGCAGTGATTTGCATGGCAGATATGCCGAGGGCCTTCCAGGTAAACGATATTACCAAGGTTGTGATGACTTTGATACTATAGAGAGCATAGGTATAGATTTGGCAAAGAAAGTATTCAATGCAGAATTTGCTAATATTCAGTCAATATCTGGCACTGTGTCTAATATTGCTGCGCTCAAAGCACTAGCCAAACCTGGTGATAAAATAACAGCAGTTTCAACCGCAGATGGAGGTCACATTTCTCATGCTAGAATGGGTGCAGTTGGGTTAAGAGACCTTGATTTATCGACATATCCATGGGATATTGATCGAATGGAGCCAGATGTCGACGGCGCTTGTAAACTAATTAGGGAATTGAATCCCAAGGTTTGTCTCATTGGTCAGTCTGTATTTCTGTTTCCTACCCCACTGAAGGAAATTGCTGATGCGGCCCATGAGGTTGGTGCAACGGTAATGTATGACGGAGCCCATGTTTTAGGTTTGATTGCTGGTGGGCAGTTTCAAGATCCTCTCAGAGAGGGTGCCGATATAATGACCGGTTCCTCTCACAAAACATTCCCTGGTCCACAAGGAGGATTCCTGCTATCATCAAGTCAGGATCCAGTAGTGCAAAGGAAATTGAATAACGCAATATTCCCTGGAACATGTTCCTCATACCATCTACATCACGTCGCTGGTAAAGTTATCGCACTTGCTGAGTTCGAGGAATATGGTGAAACATATGCCAGAGATATCGTTCGCAACGCACAAGCATTAGGCCAATGTTTGGCTGAAGAAGGATTTGACGTACTGGCTGAAGGAAGAAATTACACGGCTTCTCACCAAGTATTGACTAGACATGGGGAAATCGATTCTGGTGCTGGAGCGGCAGCGGCTCAACTGTTAGAGGATGCAGGTATCGTGACTAATATGAACATGCTACCTGGTGATACTAAGGCTATGACCCCATCAGGTCTCCGTTTAGGTGTCCAAGAACTTACACGCGTGGGAATGGGAGTAAGCGAAATGGCAGAGGTTGCGAGATTGTTCTCCAAGGTTCTCCTTGAACATAAGAATCCCTCAGCTGTTAAAGATGAGGTACATCATCTAAAGTCCAATTTTCAAACTATCAGGTACTGCTTCAATGAAGATGAGCAATCAGGATATGTTCTCTGATGTGTTTGCATGCCGATAATTGATGATGAAAACCAAACCTATGATGCGGGGTTGTCTACCCGATTTAATGAACATTTTTTCTCTTTGACAAATGGCAATATAACTGACTCGGAAGGTAATTTGTGGTATCTATCGCAAGAGTATGAGTTGGCTAATTTTGTAGCGTTGTTGGAGACAAATATCGGTATACCAATGGGAAGAGTGGTTCACAATTCAGCTGCGGATTCGCTAGAGATTATTTTACAGCCGTTTGAGAGTATGAGCTTTGGAATTTTTGCGAAAAAAAATCGCTTGAAATTTCTTAATGGGCTTTGGGATATCTTTGGTTGGGGTGAATTTAACCTGAAAAATAATTCAATCACTACAGATGTTTTCCCGGCAATTGTTTCGGGTTTTTATCTGTCATATTACGAACATTACTTCGCCACAAGGGCCAAAATTCAGTGGCGCCAAATACAAGATACCATGATAACATGTGAAGTAACAAACTTGGATAAACCTCTAACAAAACCACCAAAGTTACCTAACATGCCTTGGAGTCAAAGCAATAACCTTCGAGATAAAGGTCAAATGTTGATGTTAGAGAAACGAAGTGTCGGATGGAGTATCGATGGTAAATCGTCTTATGTCCTCCCGTGTGACATGATTAACCGAATTATCTACAACTCCGGTGGTTACACTGATACTTACAATAAATCACTAGATGATGTTTGGCAGATTAATGGTATAGACAATCGGTATGTTACATCAATTGTCTGTGTATTGCAATCTTTCAAGCAGTTATTTATTGCTAGTGATGTGTATGTATTCCTCAGCGAAAATAATAATTGGAGTGAGATAATAAATTCACATCTTGGTCCATTTGGGTTGGGTTCTGTCAAATACATTGATTCGTCAAATGGGATTGATAAATTCGCTGTTGAACTTAATGCCAATGCCATACTGATTATTGGGAAGTTGGCAGGTCTATGGGAGCGAGCAAATGGCAAGCAGTCAGTCTGTTTTATCGATTTAACCGATACTGAATTCAAAATTAAGATAGAGTCATTACTGTCATATAATTAGATTATGCTCGCAGAGCATAGATGGTTAACCTCTATAACCGATAGATGGCGAGAGAGATATAGGCGAATTGCTGCGAGTGATAACTATGTCTCTAAATCCCAACCAAATGGCTTACGTTGCAATCGTCTCGACCTTAATTTTCGGCTCAATATTTGTCGGTGTCTCTGGTGTCTTACAAACTAGCGAAGGGCTTGGTAATTTCGATAGCGCAGTTGAAGAAGATATCGCAGGTGATGGTATAGCGACAAATAAGGGAGAGGACACTGATGATGATGGATTGTCCGATGTCCTCGAAGAGACCCAATATGGAACTGACCCACTTAACGAAGATACAGACGGTGATGGTATGTCAGATGGTTGGGAAGTCGAGCATGGACTAAACCCGCTTGATGATGGTGAATCAGACCCACTCGAGCAAGACCCAGGTGAAGCTGACGTTGAAGAGGCGGAGCAGGAAAATGAAACTGACTCTTGGCCAGACCCCAACCAAGGTCCTAATGGCGACCCAGACAATGATGGTTTAACCAATCAGCAAGAACAGGATCTTGAAACCGACCCGCAGCGGTCTGACACCGACAATGATGGTCTCAATGATAAGTGGGAGTCAACCTACATGTTAGAGATTGAAATCCCCGGTGGGACATTCACCCTATTTGACCCACTTAACGGAAACTGGGATTGTGTTCTTCTTACTTCAGATGTGAAAAACAACCTTAGAGAATTTTACAATTTAGATGAAGAAACACCTTCTTGGGAAGAATTAGGTAATGGATTTGGTCAACACTCATGTGATAATGTGCTAGACTTCGACGATGATGGTTTGGCAAATTTCCAAGAAGAGATATTTGCCACAGATCCGACATCACAGGATTCAGATGGTGACTTATTGAGCGATGCTGAAGAAATTGCTAGAGAGCAATTACAACTTTATCGAGCAGTAGGTATCACACAGGGCATCGACCGTAACAATCAACCGGTTTTCCGCAACTGCAACGAGCCAATTAGGGACGACAACACTCAGACATTCCCATTTGATGCACCGTTCATGAACCAAAACACCTCTTGGTTCTATCTAGATGATGACGGTGATGGATTACTCAACGGCCCGTCAGATTGGGACTCAGATGGCGATGGAATGCCTGACGGATATGAATACTGTTATTCCATTTTCCCATCCTCCAATGTAATTAATGCCCTGAATCTAAACCGCTTAGACTCAACTAATGTTCTTGACCCAAGTGATCCGTCAGATGGGTTCTTTGATTGGGATGATGATGGACTAAACAACCTAGAGGAATACGGCTCTGCTCTATTATTTGGAGCCGAGAATTTCACCTCTCCATGGCTTGAAGATACGGATTTGGATGGCATGCCTGATGGTTGGGAAACCAACAACGGGTTGAATCCACGTGACAGTAGTAACGGCGACGAGGATCCAGACATGGATGGTTGGGACAGAGATGGTGATGGCTCGGCAGTATACGAGGAATTAATTTTCAATACGCGAGTTACCCAAATTAAGAAAACCATTGGTGAGACAGTTGCTGAAGGAGAAACTGTTGTTAGAGCAGAGTATACCAAGGCAGGTGGTCAAACAGAGCCGGTTAACATCAAGGCACCATCTTCTGGAACCATATACCAGATGTATGTATCAGTTGATGAAGTTGTAACTTCTAGAGATACCGTTTGGTTCGTCGTTGTTGAGGACAATGAGCGTTTTACTAACGAAGATGAGTATGAGGCCAAGTTCAAGAATAATGAACCATTTGATGAAAATGGCAATCCTAGTTTGATAATCGGCAGGTCAACAGACCCTATGGACGCAGACACAGACAATGATGGATTGATTGACGGAATTGAGGTATTTGGATGGGAGATATTGGTTGTCAACCGAGGAGTTGAGATAACCTTAGTCGTATCTGACCCTGGACTTCCAGATACCGACTCTGATGGTTTGTCAGATTTTGTTGAATACTCTTCACTTTGTGACTCAGGTTCAAACGCATCCAATCCAGATACAGACGGCGATGGATTAGATGATCAGTTTGAAGCTACCGGTGGCGGTGGAACCTTGCAATGGCCTATGGGCGGTGGAGAAGCATATACTACTAGTCCATGTGCTTTTGACACGGACAATGATGGATTAGAGGATGGCGAAGAGGTAATCATCGGCAAAGATGGTTTCTTTACTCACGCTAACAACTCTGATACTGATGGTGATGGGCTAAAAGACGGTAATGAAGTGTTATACATTCCAAGACCGTTCCAGGAGCCTACTCACCCACTTGTCAATGACACCGATCAAGATGGTATGCTAGATGGATGGGAAATGCAGGTTCAATCTGAGGAAGATAACACTAATTCCCACAGTCTTTGGGT
>DAWS01000002.1 GCA_002506025.1 Euryarchaeota archaeon UBA111
GTCATTGCGATTGATTTGAAATATACTGATCATGAAGGTGACTTGCAGTTTATGGTGGTCACCCATGAAGTTGGGGATTGGGCGTGGGAAGAGTTCAGAGATAGAAATTGAAGTCTCACACAATACCCCAAGCAATAAAACGCACCGGAACTAGGCGCATATGATGCAAAGTAGACGTTCTGCTGGGGCGGTAATGTTCTTTGTTCTGCTATTTATTTTGCAGAGTGCATCTCAGTTAGCGATAAATCAGTCACTAAATCCCGAAACTATTGATGAAGAAGCTCAAGTTGAGAGAGTCCACTTTAACCTACGAGATGGTGTATTCAATGATGCGATCGGGACCTACTACCAGCAAGACATGCTTGAAGACAGGGCGCTTGAAGCGGAGACAATAATCGGCAAATATGACGAATTTGGTTTCGAGTTATCCCGGCCAATTAGTGCTGAATGGATGCAGGCAAGACCGGATTTGCTGCTAATTATTGCGGCAAATGATCGTAATCTTGCCGATGTTCGCTCAGAAATCAATGATATTCAGGGCTTAGTGATTCGAGAATACCTGCCTCCATCAGGTTTGGTCCTTCAAGGCACTGAAACCGCCCTCGATAAAGCAGCCAGTTTGGATTCTGTAGTTGCATCACACAGCGTTCCTGTAGCACTAATTCTGCAATCCGAATTGCAGGATATTTTACTGCTAGAGGGTAGTGAATCAGCGTTGGTTAATGAGAGGCTTCGCATCGAAGGCTGGTTTGGCTCAGAAGGTCCTGAACAAACGGTCTCTATTAGCGACGGTTCAGGTGAAATCAAGCAGGATATTGCCGAGGTTATCCAGACTTCGCTAACCGATGTCATTCAGTGGGACGATGGTAGGTATGAGGGTGATTTGATGACCCCTGAAATAATTGACATTGCGATGCAACCATCGGTAGGAGTAATTCGTTTTAATCCGGTTTTTGAAATTCATAATGACAACGCTAGAAGTCACATGAGAACTAATAATATGCAGACTTATTTCACAACCGACCTCGATGGTTCTGGACAAATTGTTGCGGTAGCTGATTCTGGCCTTGATGAGGATCACGGAGATTTTGGTAGCCGAGTAGTCGCTAACAATGACGTGATTAATGACGGGTCTACTGCTGATCGTTGGTCAGGGCACGGTACACACGTATCCTGCAGCGTGTTAGGAGACGGTTCTCGTGGCGGCTATGCAGGTGTCGCTCCAGAAGCGCAATTGTATTTCCAAGCGATGGAAAATGATAATACAGGTAATTTCCAATCACCATCCCTCAACAGTCTGATTAATTCTGCTTACAATGCAGGTGCACGAACACACACTAACTCATGGGGCAATAACGGCGGCTATGGCCAATATAATTCTGATAGCAGAGATGTTGACGACCGGACAAATACGTATGACAGATACTATTCGGGCGGCGAAGGTTTGACCGTGTTATTCGCTGCCGGTAATGATGGCCCAGACCCAGATACAGTGAGCCCGCCGGGAACGGCAAAGAATGCAGTGACCGTAGGTATGCATCAAAACAGATACCAAGGTGCACCCGATTACATCATGCAAGGCTCATCAAGAGGCCCATTAGATGACGGCAGAATCAAGCCAGATATTTTGGCACCGGGAGGTTATGTATGGTCATGCCGGGCCCAAGAAGCCACTGACACAGGTGGAGCATCTGGGCGGACAACCTGGTATCTTGAGTATACTGGAACTTCCATGGCTACGCCAAATGCTGCTGGCGCAGCGGCGATGATAAGAGAATATCTTGAGGAGATTGCCTTGAGAGATTCGCCACAAGGAGCTTTAGTGAAGGGCTTGCTTATCCTTGGTGCAGAAGATGTTGGCAGTCGGGATATACCTAACAATAACGAGGGCTGGGGCCGAGTTAATCTAAGGAATTCACTAGCTCCTCCGGATGGACAAGGTGTCTGGGTTGATGATCGGTCACTACTATCGGCAACCGGTAATTCGAAATCATACACCTTTGATATTGACCAAGCCGGTGACCAATTCAAGACGGTCCTGACATGGTCAGATGAAGCAGCATCTACATGGTCTTCTACTCAACTGGTGAACAACCTAAACCTAGAGGTCACAGATCCAAACGGTTTGACATATCTCGGAAACGATTTTGCCAATGGGCGCTCAACTACTGGAGGAAGTGCAGATTCATTGAACAATGTTGAGGTAGTCTTAATCGATTCTGCAATGGTCGGAACATGGACAGTAAATGTGATTGATGCGAATCACGGCGGAAGCAGGGGTCAACCATTTTCTCTTGCCGTCATGGGTCATGGGATTAATGATTTGAAACCGGATTTGGCAACCGTCGAAGACGGCTTTTCAATCGATATTGCCATTCCAAGCGTGGGTCAAGAAACCCAGTTAACCTGCGTTGTGGAAAATTCTGGAAATATACGCTCAGATCCATTTGATGTTAACTTTGAGGTCGACGGAGTGGTTATGGAAACCCAATCATTAGAACTCAGCGGCGGTAGTCAGCGTACCCTTGTTTGGTCTTGGACACCACAAAATGCTGGCGCAAACACCGTTTCGTTTATCATCGACAAGACAGATTCAGTCATTGAGACTCTGGAAACAAATAATCGCCAAGATGTAATTATCAATATATCACAACCGGGTATTGCTATTACCTCCGAGCAGCGCGTACAACAG
>DAWS01000113.1:0-2470 GCA_002506025.1 Euryarchaeota archaeon UBA111
AATTTATCATTGCCGGGAACTGCACTGGCTGCGTCCAGCCAATCAAACATACCGTCAAGAGTTCTGACATGGCTAGCAAACAGAGTTGCTAATTCTGGCCCAATCCCCGGGATGCCCAAAGCATGGATAAATTTGCCAAGTGTCATCTTGTTGGTTCGTGATAACTCTGACAGGATATTATTGGCAGACTTATTGCCCATTCTCTCAAGGCTGGTGAGTTGATCATGAGTTAGTTGGTAAAGCCCTGCAATTGATGTAATCAGTTTAGCATCCAGTAATTGTTCAACGAGTTTTTCGCCAATACCATCCATCTCAAGAGCCCTGCACCAGTATAATATTGAACGACTTGTTCTGGCATCACAAAGCATATTGTAGCACTTCAAAAAAGCGCCTTCTGCGACCAATTGCGAATCACATGAGGGGCAGGTTTGCGGGGCAATTATCGCTTGTGAAGTTGGTAATTTTTGACTAAAGGGGGTTCCGTCGGCATGTTGGCGGTTTGCTAAGTCATCTTGTTTTGCCGGCCCTAGGCTGCGCTCTATTTTCGGTATTACATCACCACGCCGCACAATCAGTATTTTGTCACCGATTTTTACCCCTAATCGGGCGACTTCCCCTGGATTGTGTAATGTGGTATTCTCAACAGTTACACCACCTACACTTTGTGGAGCAATTCTCGCCACCGGTGTTACATTGCCTGTTCTACCGGTTTGCCAATCGACGCTCAACAGAACCGATGTTGCTTCTTCTGGAGGGAATTTCCATGCGAGAGCCCAACGGGGATGATGAGCAGTCATACCGAGATTGTCACGCTGTTGCAGGTTGTCAAGTTTGAACACGATACCGTCAATCTCGAATGGGTATTCAGTGCGTTTACCGACCCAGTCTTTTGTGTGTTCAATCATTGCTAGTTCTGGGCGGTCTGACTCAAAAACCTCCCAGGGGGCTGGTTTTATCCCTGCCTTCTGTAACCAAGACAATAATTCGCTGTCGTAAATTGCTGGAGGGGCATCATTAACGAATTTTACATCGTAAGCGCAGAATACTAGGTCAGCAGCATCTGCCTTACCGTCCCCGTGTTTTTGTCGTAGTGCTCCTGAACAAAGGTTGCGTGGATTGGGTGAGACGTCGCGATACTTCTCATCAAATACCGCTAATGGCATTACTACCTCGCCACGGACATGGCAGTCTACTGCAACATTCAGCCGCAGAGGAATATTTGCTATTTGTTTGGCATTTAGCGTCACATCTTCGCCTCGCTCACCACTCCCTCTGGTTGCAGCTCTGTGCAGATTTCCAGCAACATATTCCAGAGATAAGGCAGAACCGTCTAATTTTGGCTGAGCAAGGAAGCGCGTTCCGCCAAAGGTAGATTGGGTAACAAAATGAGTAATATCATCGTCATTAGTCCCTTTATCCAATGATCGCATAGGAAACATGTGCTCGACTTTGACCGTACCCGGAAGCGGTTCTGGGCCCACTTCGTGTAACACAGGGTTTTGAGGGTCTAATGCTAGCAACTCATCCCACATCTGGTCGAATTCAGCATCAGATATCTCTGGCGCTGAGTGGTTGTAATATAGTTCACGATGATAGCGAATCGCCGCTGAGAGTTGCTTAATTCTACCCTCCTCGGCCATGGTAAACCACCCTAGTCATAGGCTTTGAATATCACGAAAATTGTAAACCTAATAGTTGAACATCAGCCAACGGACAGCGAGTCATAATAGCATGGGGCATAACTCGCAGATGGATTTCTGCAACTACTGCGACAGTACAGGAGAACATGTGTCCTGCATGGACGGTATTATCATCCTCTGTCCAGCAACAATGGATGTGAGTAAACGGCGTGCCGTCTTGGGTTCGAGCAATATTCCCGGATAAGCTCACAAGCTCCGAGGGAGGCTCAAGATTTCTCTTGATATAGACCCCGTCATTATTCATGTAGCCATATATGTTTTCACGCGTTCTTCCGATACCGCTAGTTATTGCTGCGGCGTTGAAACCAACCTCATCGGCAAGTTTTTGCAAGGAGGAATGAATTTCTTCACCTGGGTCTATTCTGACTAGCAAATCTTCTCCGCTCTTAGTCCACTCCATAATTACTCCAGTTGTATTCGCCACTTGGTCATAGCGGTTATTCTGAAGAATCATCATTCTGATAAAAGCGCGCAATTGCGTGTTTGGCCAGGTCCAAATCATGATAATTCCCGCCCAATGGCAACGGACCGAAAATCCCCCACCCTTTGCGCAGCAACATTATTCTGCGTTTTGGCTGTTTCTTCGCTAGTTTTAGTCTAGACCACTCATATCTCTGGCCATCGGCGAATAGATGAGTTGATGTCACAGCATAACGTTTTGGCACAAGCAAATATATGATGTGAAAAGCTAGTAAGCAATCCCAAATTATGCCATAAATAATCGGTGTCTTTGAAAGCGATATCAGAGCCCAAGGCAAACTCATCATTGC
>DAWS01000113.1:2878-4781 GCA_002506025.1 Euryarchaeota archaeon UBA111
AACTCACCAAAGTTTGGCACATCTCGCTTTTGTTTAGTCAACCAAAAGGCATCCCATATGACGATACTTGCAAGAATAATGATGACAAATAACGCAAATGATTCAGCAGTAGGTAATGCGATTTGTGACATCATAATTACTCCTGCAACCCTCGTCTAGAGCGAATGATAAAGACACTGACAACCACTACTATGATGACCAGCAAAATCAGCGTAACAGAATCAAATTGGTTGCTACTTGTCGAACTGCCCTCAAGTATGTCTGGTGTTCCGTCACCATCATCGTCCTGATCTTCAAATAACTCTGTCTCCATACCTTCTGGACAATTTATCTCATCTGGGTGACCGTCCCCATCAGTATCCTGCCATGCGCATGAGTCTAAAGGCCACACATCGCGCGAATCGATTATGCCATCATTGTCATCATCTGCATCATACACATCTGGCCCGCACGACCTAATGGCCGTCAAATCATACCATGTATTGTCATCACAGGTTGATAGATAGTCATTATCAGAATCGAGTAATTTTACCTCAAATGGGATAATCTCACTACTTTGGGCAAGGTTACTGTCGGTGACCGAGACCTGTAGCAGATAATTACCAGGCGAGGCAATTGTTAGTTGGTTTACGGGATTTTTAGCAGCATATGAGTAAATCTCAATGCCATCCGAATCGAATATTTGCCACTGATAGGTCAGGTTTTCTGAGTTGTCGAAATCATCAACAGCATCTACTATCGATTCAAAGGCAATAGTCTGCATGATTTCCACTGTCGAGTCTGGTGTTACTGAATTGATTGACGGTGCTTGATTTTCTACCAACGTAAAATCTATTGGCACATCTAGAGCAATTATCTCAAACATTGAGAGTGATTCAGTTTCTAGGGGATGCCCAAGAGAGTTAGCGACTATCTGTAGCGAGACAAGGGTTACATCGAAGGATGGTTGAGCAAATCTTGCTTGCAACTTAACCTCTGGTGCAACGTACTTGCCCGCAATCGAACTGGACAATATGGTGCCATCTGAGTAAGTCGCAGATAGTGAATAAGTAGCAGGTTTTACCATGTCTAAAAATCTAGATTCTAGATGAATCCTTTGTGAGAACTCTACGCTAGCACCTCCATAAATCGATAGCTCTTGTTGCACTGGAACATCAATTAACTCTGCAACAATAGAACCGGTAACATCGATTCCTCCAGTAATTGAAGCACTGTCAACAGATATTGGATAATTGTCAACCGAGAGAGCAGTTGCTGCTGATATATCACCATTGATAATTGATAACGACGAGGTCGTATCTGCTCCATCGGCATGCAAATCAATACCAACTGCATAGTTACTCAGGGTAATATTCTCTAACACTAAACCAGCAGAGTATCGACCGTGATGGCTACTTAGGCCAACGCCAAAACCTTGACCTTCCAGAATTAAATTTGAGATGATTCCCGCAGAACTATCCAAATCTATTGCAGGCGCTCCAATCAAACGAATTGAGTCAAGGTTGAGCGCCCGATTGTTGGCTCCACTGATTCCGGCTGACCCGCCAACTGATCCATTTACTCGACTAATTTGCAGGTTGTTATTGATATAATCTAACTTCATTAAATGACCGATACCGTCGAACTCAAGTCCTTCTAAACCGTCCACTGACCCAATGACGTTGGCAAGGATAATGCCGTCAGATGAACCCGAACCTACCGAGATATTGGTCATGTCAAGATGGGCGTTTTCTGCTCTGACTGCTGGACCGTTGCAACGGTCAAGCTGAACATCTGCTAAATGCAGTTTAATCGATGTCTCGATTACATCGATACAAGCAGCGCTTGCATCGCTCAGTAATGAATTAGTCAGGGAAAATGAACCACCGTTCTGCTCGTTGACAACGACGAGCGGTTTGGAGGA
>DAWS01000041.1:0-4422 GCA_002506025.1 Euryarchaeota archaeon UBA111
AAGGGAAATTTGGCGGTTAAGTTATCTCCAACATTTATTCTCCCCCAAGGCGTACAAGTGATTAGTTCTCTAGGTAGCGTGGAACTTGACATCGGTGAATCTGAACTTTATTTAGTGACTTTCCAGTTATCGAAGAGTGCAGCAAGCGGTCCTGCAGTGTTACACATGGACAATGGTTCCGACAGATTTACTTGGACAGACAACTTTGACATCGAGATTTTCCCGTTACCAAGTTTGCAGTTCAATAGGGTAATATTCCCTGGAAATCAGGAATATACTGCTTCATTCTATGGGTCTGGTTCGCACCCGGCTGGCTCAGAACTGCGCTTTGTCTGGGAGCTGACTAATGATGCTGATATCGAGTGGCAACCCGTTGTCACTGCGTTGAGTGACCCACAATTATCTGTAACTTGTGATACCCCTGCAATGATTGGTTATCAACAGACTACTGAGTTAGCATGTACCGTGTTTACCAGTTCAGAGGCAGTGCCATTTTCCGAGCCAAGTTTCGTGCTCAGATTTTCCGGATCGGGAGCGGATTACTCCGAGACATTTTCACTTTACATCAGCGGATATGAGGAGATTTCATGGTCTGGTCTGACCTCTAACGCATTCAAAGAAGGTGAGGCAAAAGAGATTCAAGTCTTGGTGACTAACACCGGGACTCTACCATTCAACCATCTCATTTCAGGCACATCTAGCGAAGGATGGGATGTTGAGGTCATTGGTGATGGAATTGTTGACCTAGAAGTTGGCGAATCAAGAACCGTGAAACTACTAGTAACCCCCAATAGTGATGGATTTTCGGACATTACCCTGACTTTCTCGAGTGTTGGTGATGTTGAATCGGCGACTTACATTTTCAGCGCTAATGCTGACAAGCAAGCCGCTCAATCTGCAGCGTTTGGATTGCCTCTTGCACAGATAGGGATAATTGCCATTCTGATATTACTGTCAGTTGGCGTCTTCGTGGTATTAACAAGGTCAAAACCACCAAATCAACCATTACCGATGGTGCCTAGGCCGCAAACTCCAATCATTAACCAGCGAGCTTTGCCGTTGCCTCAGGTCACAAGCCAGCCAAAGATCGTACCAGTTGTACCGCAACCTCAAACCTCAGCAACATCGGCTCCACAACAAGTAACTCCAGCACCAATTTGCTGGCAGTGTCGTAACTCTATCGCTGGTAAGGTAGTTGGCTGTCCGTCTTGCGGAGCAAGGTATTGTGGTGATGATTCTCCGAGTTGCAAATTATCAGAATTAGAGTCATGTTTGAGTTGTCAAGCACCAGTTTCGACATTTATCAGCGAATAGCGCGCTATACCAAAAAACTGCGAACATCAAAGGATAGCCTTTTGATAGTTAATCGTTCACCCCAACACATGGTCAACCAAGGGGGAAGTCCATCTCGTTCTAGTAGAACTGCGTTTTTCCTCGTCGGATTGATGGTTGTCGCTCTGTTGCCAATGATTGCTACTCCTGTCTCAGCAGCAGCCAGTATCAGTCTATCCGTATCGCCAGGGGCTCAAACTGTAAACCCAGGCGACTCAGGAGAATACACTGTTCGAGTGTATAATACTGGAGATGACCCCGTCACTGTAAATCTACAATCCAGCAATGAACCGGGGGAAGATTGTAATGGATTTTCTTCCACTATTGGACAAATTCCCGGGCAAATAGAACCAGGGACGTATGAAGAGACAACGATGAATGTCACTGTTGCTCAAACCGTGGAAGCCGACACAGCATGTGATACCACCGTTTCTGCGACCATAAGCGCGGTTTTGGGCGCTCCGGGAACCGAACCACCCAGTGAGCCAGAAACCAGCACTGTTACTACCACTGCAGGCGATGGCTCGGGTAGCGCTATATGGGGCGTAGACTTGTATTTCGATGGCGTTGAAGACCGTAACCAAAAGACTCTCACCTACACGGGTTCGTCCTCAGTGCTTACTTACTCGATAACAGTAGAAAATACTGGACAACAAAATTCTACCACGGTAAACCTGACAATTAGCGAACGCGATGATAGCGGTTGCGGCAACTCTGCGGGTCTCACTGCGGAGTTGAGCGACACAACAGTAACTCTAGACTCCGAGGATACTGAAACAATTACAGTCGATGTCGAGGTCCCAGATGGACAGGAAGCGGATGACTATTGTTGGGAGGTCACCGGAACTGTAACAACGCCTAACCCAACTGAGGAAATTTCTGATACGGTAGATTTGGAATTAGAAGTACCGGTTTTGAAAGAGTGTTCGATGTCCCTTTCCAAAACCTCACTAACCCTAAATCCTGAGCAGGAAGGTAGTCTTACAGCAACACTAACCAATGATGGTAACAGCGATTGGTCAGTTTCAATGTCACGCTCTGGTGAGCGAGCGAGTTGGGTATCATTCGACGGGCCGTCGAGCGGGGTATTGCCATATGGTGACGGCTCTGGAACCAAAGCCTTCGATCTGTTGATTATGCCCGATGATTCGGAAAATGCCGGCTCCTCCAACTCCATTGTAATTCAGGCAAAAGATGGTAATACCGTCAAATGCAGCGAAGTTGTTACAATTATCCTCGGCCAATCTTTTGGTGCTCAATTAAGTTTGGCAACCAGTTCGTTGGGTCCAATAGAACCCGGCGAAAATCGAACCTCCTCACTCACCGTCACCAATACTGGTAATGGTCAGGATAACCTGCGAATTTCAGTTTCAACTCCACCATCGGGTTGGGGTGTACAGTTAGAAGAATCTACAGTTACAGTCAACAGCCGACACGGCTCAGGAAAGTCGGTAAATGTTCAATATTCAGTCAGCGTGCCACTAGATGCGTTGGCGACTGAAAGTATCGAACTGACATTTTCAGTGCTTCCGGCCGGAGGTGGTGCAGCATATCAAACTAAGATTTTGACAGTTACAGTCAGTGAAACTCACGGTATGGCAACTAGCTCAATCATTCCAGTTGACAACCAAGGGTATATCTCACAAACTGGCGATTATAATGACATACTTGTTTTCCCGATAGAGGTGGAAAACCTCGGAAACAACGATGACGTATTCAGATTTTACACCAAGCAACAACGTCCTTCATCGGGAACCAATTGGGATATCTCATTTACCGATTCACAAGACAACACTCAAACTGAATTTAACATCCCAGCACGGCAAACCGTGGTAATTAATGTCAATGTTCTAGTTCCAGATGTTGGTAATTATAATAACAATGATATCATCATTGAAGTGACTAATTTAGAACACTCTACTAACGCTGACGAAAACGATGATGGCTTACCAGACAACAAAGCACAATTTAGTATTCGAGCGATTAAGAATAACATCACATATTTGATGGATGCAAGATTTGGTGACGGCGAATATAATTCTGTTACCATCGATAATAAAGCAGCATCAGTAGTGTTGGCTCCAGAAGGCGTAATGACCTTTGAATTCTGGATTGAGAATGTTGGAACACCGCAAACAGGTCCTGCTGGTCTGCTAAGGTCAGACTTAGCCGTAATCGATGTCAACGGGTTAGAAGGAATTGCCACTAGGCAGATTCTTATCGATGGAGAATTGTATGACGAAAGCGTGCGGATTACTACAAAATACGCAATATTCAACTTGACCTCACAAAGCTATCTCGCCGATGAAGAAGGCCAAGTTTACCTGACAGAATCAGAATTGGCTATGCAGGTATTTATGTCGCAGCAGAATATCTCGATGTATGGCAATGAAATCAAGAAGTTTAAGCAAAAAGTTACCGTGATTGTTGAGGTTAATCCTACGGCTCAAACCGGCGATGCAGGAATCCTCGAAATCGTTGTATTTAGCCAGGAAAATGCTGCTGACAGAACGTCTGGTAGGATTATCCTAAATCTCGAGGTTCAGACAATATATGATATCCAGTTTAGTGAAGAAGTTGAGCTTTATCACCAACTAGAATATCCTGACAAACAAACAATTCCGGTTACCATAGTTAACAATGGGAACACTCGCACAGAATTCATAATTTACACCCCTGAAGGCTTCCGTGGATGGTCTATCTTGCTAGAGGAAGATAATACTGAATGTCAGAATTACAATGAGGATTTGAAGTGCACACTAGATACGGGTGCTACTACCGAAATACTCGTCAATGTTAGACCCCCGAATAATGCTGAGATAAAAGACAACTACACCTTCACACTCTCTGTCGAACCTGTGGTTGATGGTGAGCCGATGATTGTCGGGCGAGAGAACATCGAGATCTCAGTACTTGGTGAGCCAGATGACGGATTACTCGGCCTTGGTCTGTCACAAGAGGAAATTGCTAGTGGCGTCTACGTAATAGTTGGTTTCCTATTCATTGGCTTGTTGTATCGCACTGTTAGGCCGACAATTTCCCAGTTGTTTGGCAGGAAAAAGTGAGTTGTTTTCCGACAGCCCCTCGTGT
>DAWS01000041.1:4828-5011 GCA_002506025.1 Euryarchaeota archaeon UBA111
AAGAAAAAAAATCAAAGATTTGGCAACCCTTATTGAGGGGTAATCATTGGCTAGATTGCTAAGCGAATGCTGTGCACTGGGTGAATGGATGTCCGGACTAGAATCAGTGCCAACCGCTTACCTTTCTATCGGCTTCCTGACCGTTGTCGGGATACTAATGCCACTGACAAATTTCATCATTAC
>DAWS01000066.1:0-3439 GCA_002506025.1 Euryarchaeota archaeon UBA111
ATGTTAAATTCTAGGCTCTCATATTGATAGACACCAATATTTTCCACCAATAGAGTAACAGCGGTAGATGTTAAGCGCGGCACTGATATCGTATCACTCATCAGTTGGTCGAGAGATATGTTTGTATCATCATGTATGACTCGGTATTCAAACTCTGTATTAATCGCTGCAATCTCAACAAAGCGATTGTAATATCCCTGATTACTAATATCAAGATTAACTACAAGGTAATCATTTGTGTGGGTGAAGACGTCATCAACTAAGATTGCTGGACTAAGAGGAGTTAACCCTTCTTCAAACAATACACTGTAATTAAAATCGGTAAACGTGAGTTCTACACTAGGATATACCTCCTCCGTTAATATCGTCGACATAACGATTGATGCTTGATTTACCAAGTATACTTGTTCGCCCTCATCATCTTCATAGGATAATTGAGTGTAAATCGGGATGGCCAAAGTTCCACCTTTGATTCTTCTTTCATCAGCAATAAGAATCTTGATTTCTAGTTCAATAGATTCACCGGCAGCCAAAATTCCTCTTGATAGTGATTCAGACTCCTCATTCCAATCGACTTTGCCTACTTCTTGGGTCTGATTGATATCAACAACATAGGAAAATTCTGTTTCATCCTCACCAGTATTTTTCAAAGTAATTCTCAGCACAGCTTTCTCGCATGTGCACAAATACATCTCATCACTAAAGTTGGTGTAGCCAAAATAGTAACTCATGGAAAGAAATGATATGTCACTTCGCTCCATTGAGATTATTTCATCGCCGGGGAACAAAATGTTCACAGTAACTGAGTAGTCACCAGCCCAGACTGTGCTTGGATAAGTGTAATTTACCACTATGGACGCAATATTTGGCCCTTGGTTGATGGTAAATCCTGTTATTGACTCTTGGAATTGTTCGAATGCTTGGCCACTATTGCTAATCCATGCGCCAATGATGTCGATTTGCTCGATGGTATCTAGTGGGAGATTATTATCAAGCAGTATAGTAAACTGCATTGTTGCTAGCTCTGTCAAATTGTTCGGTGACCATTCTAATGTTTCTGGTGAGTCAATTGCTTCACCTAGCCGATGAATCTTGAACTCTGCATTATCATCACTGATTGAATGATATTCGTTAGTGGGATTTAGTTCGCTTTCAGTGCGGTCAGGACCCTGAATTACATAGCAGGATGAGATAATCAGCGCCGTGACGACAATGGCGATGATCCTATTCTGCATGTTCCTGTTTGCAGGCATATCCTTTTTTGAACTTTGGCAAGGCCGTTTAGGCTTGTTCCTGTTCTCTTTTTACCGCGCTAAGGGCTTGTTCAGCAACCCCTAGTATGGCGTTTTTCAAAGACGCTCTAAGTTGACTTAACTCGCCATAGCAGATAATAACATCATCATATCTTAGTTGAATTTCTGATTCCGGATTCCAAATCAATTTATTTTCTCTTGATAAAGCAAAAACGGGAATCTCATGACTTGATTTGAATAAGTCAGCAATCTTATTCCCCACCATCATTGGATGATTACGCAGTTGTAGCGATAACACACCGGATCCGGGTACTGTGCGCAGTAATTGGTCTAAATCTACCTCTGAAAACGCTGTTTCACTCATTACGTAATCAATGATTTCTCCAGCCACATTGACTCCGCTGGCTTTCTCAATACCTTCTAGCCCAGGTGATGAATTAACTTCGAGAACTAGTGGTCCGTGATTGCTTTCGAGTAGGTCGACCCCTGCAATATTGAGCCCTAAGACGCGCGCTGCACGGCACGCTTGCTCTTCGAATTCCTCACTAATTTCGACTTTTTCGACTGTGCCGTTGAGGTGGTAATTACTGCGAAACTCCCTGCCCCGCGCCTTGCGTCGCATGGCAGCGACTACCCTGTCGCCAACAACTAGAGCGCGTATGTCTTTTCCGTGTGACTCAGCTATATATTCCTGAACGAGGACAGACTTTCCGGTCAATAGTAGACCTTGTATCAGGCTTCTAGATTCGTGAATTGTGTGGCGGAGGAATACACCCTGACCTTGGGTTCCTTGAGTCACTTTAATCACTACAGGTAAACCGCCAACAAAGTCAATCGCCGGTTCAACATCGATGATGTCTCTGATATAGGTGGTTTTCGGGACTGGGATTTTGTTACGGGCAAGGATTTGAGAGGCATGTAACTTGTCCCGGCTTTGTAGAATCCCTTGTCCAGTGTTAGCAGTCCATATCCCCAGTTGCTCCATGTGACGCAAAACGGCGACACCGTGTTTTGTTATTGAATGGCCGATTCTAGGGATTACTGCATCATGAGTGAATGGTTCGCCAGCATAGTGAATATCAATAGCACCGTCGTCAACAAAAAGTGAAAATTTCATGGGATCGGTAACTTCGACTTCGATTCCACGTGCATGTGCTTCCTGAACCAGACGTCTAGTGCTGTAGAGCCTAGGTCCTCTTGACAACACTGCAAGTTTCAGGTCCATAAGCCGGCCTACGACCAGTCCTTTTTGATATCATCGCTACAATTATTGATTATACGACAATAGAGTCTTTGAAGTGCTAATTCAACTTCCGGGTATCATGTCCGACGCAGAGTTAGACTCAACGGAGGCTGATTATGAGGGCTCAGAAGCTGAAGATTCCGTCAATGAGGAAGGTGATGAGACTCCACAAGTTGAGACCTTGGTTACCCTCAGGGAGTCATTGAAAAAGTCGCGTTGGAATGTGTTCATGTTTCTTGGGTTAGCGTTTCTAATGTTCGGATTCGCATTGTTCCCGATGCCAATGGATGCCGATTTTGAGTATGGGACTGCTGAGAAAGATCTCGGCTTCGTCTGGGGACCCTCGCTAGCGGGTGAGGATTTCATGGATGTGCCATATGAGGTGTCTGTCAAGGTAAACCAATTGCCTGCGACTACTGGTAATATCACATTGCAAGTTTTTGTCGTGCAAATTGATGATTGCACAGACCCTGAAGTTGCTAGTGATGCAGAAGCAAAAGCACAGGCTGGTAATGAACACGGTTATCAATACGGATTTGTTGAATCACCGGTAGAAGGTAAAACATATACATTTGATTTTGATTTGGATATGGGTCAATACTGCTTAAACGTCAAAGCAGTTGGTCAAGATGGTACTATCGTAGACCCGAGTAGAACCAACCTCGATGTCACTGGTAAACTGTGGCCAAATCAGGTAATTGCTGGCATTCCAGGGCTTGTTTTCCTCGGTCTGTCGACATTTGCTTTTGTTGGTGCTCAAAAAATTGGTAACAAGGTGAAATCCCTTCTAGAAGATAAGAAAGTTACCGAGGAACAAATGGTATTGGAAGAGGCTAGGCGACAGAAGATTGTGGCCGGACCAGGTGGCCCGCCAACACCAGTTGCTGGGCCTGCTGGTCCGCCGGCGGTAGTTGCTGGCCCATCCGGGGCGCCACCAAGTCAA
>DAWS01000066.1:3595-4826 GCA_002506025.1 Euryarchaeota archaeon UBA111
CAAGGTGAAATCCCTTCTAGAAGATAAGAAAGTTACCGAGGAACAAATGGTATTGGAAGAGGCTAGGCGACAGAAGATTGTGGCCGGACCGGGTGGCCCGCCTACACCAGTTGCTGGGCCTGCAGGTCCGCCGGCGGTAGTTGCTGGTCCATCCGGGGCGCCACCAAGTCAAGCATCTTCAGGACCAAGCAATGTGGCGGTTGACAATCAGTCAACCAGGGCAGGCCCACCACCTGCAGCGGCGGCAGCCCCCTCGCAGGTAGATGATGGCTCCACGTATGAGGATGCAGGTAACGGCTATTATTATCGAAAGCTAGCTAATGGCGGATATGAACAACAAATCTACGTCAAAGATGAATCTGGTCAATATGTTCCATACCAATCTGAGTAAATTTGCCGAGTCGTCAACTATCGCTTTTTTGATTCAAAACATGAGATGATTGAAAGGGTAAACCGGAAACGGCTTAGTGGTGAAGAGATTGTCTGACGACTTGAAATCCAGTCTAACAGCAGCCAAACTCAAAGCCTTGTGCATCCTAAATGATTTGCCAACCAGCGGTAATAAGTCTGACTTAGTTGCCCGTTTAATCGAGTCTGGGCTAACAAAAACCGAGTTAGGCATTGAAGAAAGTGTTAGCGAAACAGTTACACCAGCGAAAGAAACTACTGAAGCAGTTATTCAACCATCATTGTCTTTGGAGGATGAGGACACACTAACGCCAGAAGTTGAACCTTTAGTTGAGCAGCCAGTTGTTGAAGTCAACAAATCAATCAACACGGACGATGATATTCTTGACGCAGAAGTGCTTGATGCAGAATTTGTCAGCCTAGAAGAAGAGGTTAAAGCGCCAAAAACCCCAGTTTCCAGTGTTACAGTAAATTCGTCTGCTGACGGTGCCACTACCTTGTTCGAGATGGTTAAGCAACCAAAATTTGCTGCGGTATTTGTTGTTATCCTAATCCTCGGTGCTGGAACTTGGTATTACTTTAACAATCAATTAGAGCCATTCACTGCCGATAAGTTACGGTATGGGGATGAGATGACATACACTATTTCAGACGGCGACTTTATGGCCAGTGATGGGTTTCTTGACTTATTTCTAGATCAGTTTGAGACAGAGGATGACATATGTAAACTGCGTCTTTTGTTCTCAGGTGTGGGTCAATTGGCAATCACCAATGGTGATGAGTCACAGTTGGTCTCGCAATCGACTCTTGACCGCAAAGGTGT
>DAWS01000071.1:0-933 GCA_002506025.1 Euryarchaeota archaeon UBA111
AAGGACGAAATCAAAGTTCGAGTAGTGGCAGAATATAACAACTCAGATGGTGATATTCACTGGATCAATTGTAAACTAGTCTCAGATTTAATGAACTCGAAAGGAGAAATATTTGGTGAGCGGGAACATCACTCAGCGACGGTCAGGTTGGTTGAGAAAAGCGACGACTTGTCTAATTTCCTCCAATCGGAGATCGAGCAAATGCCGGATATTGGCACGCCGCCACTTGACGAGTTAATTCTACTCCCATCATTCATTTATCAGCGATATTTCCACGGTCCAAGATTCCAATCTCACGGCGGAATAATCAGAGGAATTGGTAATGAAATGACTCCAGGTGCCGATGGTATTGCGCTGATGCGCAACCAATTGCCCATTACTGAACAATTCAGTAGCGAAGTAGACGGCGAAGAGGTATTACTCGAGGCTTTACCGATGCTAATTGAAGCAGGTTTCCAAAATTCAGGTTTTGTCGCGATGGAGTCTGAAGGGTTTTCTTCGTTACCGATAGGTATTGATTGGTCAACAAATATTCGCGTGCCAGAGAGGGATGAGATTCTCCGGGTTAGAAGTGTTAGAGTTGCTGTTGAGGAAGCAGGAGTAACGGTCCACGACGTAGTTATTATCGGTGATGATGAAGCACCAGTGCTTGCAATGAAGGGGCTACGTCTGAAAAGTATGGCGCCAGTTTCTGACGAGCAACGGTTCATTCTCGAGCGATAATGGTGACATTAATGCAAGAAATCGGGGTAAGTTTTGGGCTTAACAGCCCAAAGATTCTGTGCGTAACAGAACCTGTCGGCCAACATGAGATAGACAATGTCCAGTTGGCAAATGCCGACGAGGTGGCTAAATTTGCTACTAAGAAGCGTCTTGATGAACATCTTAGTGGCAGGCTATTGTTGGAGCGAGCGCTAAAGTCATGGGGGATAA
>DAWS01000071.1:1269-1515 GCA_002506025.1 Euryarchaeota archaeon UBA111
ACCTCATTACTTGAGGTAAGGAGAAATCGGTTTCGAGCACCGAGCATTGCCTATTTACCCGGGAGTTGGATAAGACAGGCATTGCCTTCGATATCAATTGGGCATTCAAATGGTTGGGTCTTTGTGGCGTTAATTGAGCCGGGCTGGACCATTGGCATTGATGCAGAACCTCATGATTTGGCGATCTCAGCTGGAGTCTTTGATATGATGGCAAAGGGCGAAGAACTACTGTTCCTACAATCCAAT
>DAWS01000071.1:1861-8443 GCA_002506025.1 Euryarchaeota archaeon UBA111
ACATTGTGGACTGGCAAAGAAGCAATACAAAAAGCAGCACGTATGGGTATGCATCTTAACCCACGTGATATTGAAATTCCAATTGATAATCAGAAATCAATTATTTCAATTGAAAATACGAATTTCCAATTGATAAATTTAACAAATAATGGCTATAATATTAGTGTCGCGATTACACCCGGAGATGGTTATGATTCGATTTCTGAAGACGAGTTATTGGACCAAACTCTTGAAAGGATGAATAGCATACCAGATTGGTCAGTTGGCTGCAATACTACCCGTTCTAATCTCTAACTATTTCCAGAACATGTAGGATTCCCTGCTTTCTTCCCACGGTAGGTCGAGTAAAATCCCAATTTCAGTGAGAATCACATAATTAAGCAAAAGATACGATATGTAACTTATAATTATCACCAGTAGCGAGGTGTTGATTATTTTTCGGCGAGCACGTTTAGCCTGATCCAAAGTGCAGATTCCTCTGCTGCGAAAATGAATTACTAAACCAATTAACACAAATATGGCCGCTAGAATTAACATAGTTGGTCTAAACCATGCATAACCATCCTCTCCCCAGTACAGGGAGTTGGAAAGTGCTGCTGCAGAACTAACACTTGCTAAGCCAAAGAGTACCAATATCACACTTGGGAGACAGCACATTGAGGCTATAATCGCAGAACCCGAGATTATACGGATCAGCGATTTCCGCTCCTTGACTGACTCTTCCATGCTGACCAAATCCGTGCTAACAGTGATTAAATCGTTTCTCTTGTATGGCATTGCTATATGGTTCTAATTTTAACACCGGCGTGCCGTCTGACCATTCACCCATGTCTCTTAGTAATGGGCCGTCAATTAAGTGGAAGTAAGCAAAATTTTCAGTGTTATAATCTCCTCGACTCCTAGCAACAACCCAGTCAGCTTGTGCATCTACACGCCGATAAAACGCCCAGTCGGCGAGGGTATCATGTGCTTCTGTAGCGGGAATGTAATGCGTTGCAATCAGCCTAGGAAAACCATAGCGATCACTTGGGATATAAATCAGTAAAGAGTTGTTATCTTCGATTAAATCAAACAGTTGTTGGTGATAAACACTATCACATTGGCCAACAGTCATATCATCTTCGCCAACAGCAAGGTGGACGACCGTTGCTTCTGGTAGTTGATCGAAATTAGGCTGCCACAGATTCTGTGATGGCCTAGAAGAAGCCATTTCTGTGTTAACAACTACGGTTTCGCTACCCCAGCCAAATTCTTGAACCATCTCCAAAGCATTGAGTGCATAAGCGCCTCCGAGACTGTGTCCGCCAATGTATAGGTGCTCGGGCATTATTGAGAGGTTCCCAAGCACAGCATCTATTTCCGCACCTCTTGTATCATCACCGATTATTTCCTGTAGGGAGTTAAGTGCAGAATAGATAGAGTATAGCCTGGGAACGTGATGCGGCCAATCGGACATACCCTCGCTCTCGGTATCATCCCAATTATCTGCGCCCTCTGGTCTGATATCTGTTGGATATTGGATGTAGGCAACGACCATACCCTTACCAATCAATCGTCCAATCCAGTCTGTGTATGAATATCTGTCTGGATTGTTGAAGGCGTGAAACAGAATGGCTAGTGGCACGCCTTCAATACCGGGATCTTCAGGCAATATTGGAATCGAGAGATAGATTGAGAAGGTTATGTCCTCTTCTGTATCACCTTGAATGGCAGTGACATTTTCTGGTAATGGATATGGGTAGACCTCTAAAACTTCCCCAAATGGGCCAGGCTGGCCGCCATACCCAAATACCGGCCTATCTGGTGGTGATGGTGCAATGCCGACCAAGGCAGGGATTCCGGGAACCATTAACCAAGCAGCCAAAAATACTGCAATTAGATGACTTGCCGAGTATAATTTATCCAATACCCCGTCATTTAGTTTGGGTAAGCGTGGTATACCTCTAGCACCGATTGCACAGGCGAACAATATGAATCCATAAAGCGTTGGCAGCAGGAGAAATGCTCCTCGCAAATATCTTGCATTCATTACCAAATACACCGCATAAGCGCCAACAGTTACGCCAGCAGCGAATATCAGGCTGTGGGTAATCCATTGGGCAATATGCTTGCCTTGTTGTCTACGCATCATCAGCCAAAGTCCCAAACTGAGGATTAACGCGCACAGCAACGCCACGAGCGGAACACTCTTGCGCAAATACAGAGTAATTTCTAATGTTCTAATCGCTAGTGGCCAAACTGCATTTTCGAGATTGCTACCGCGTGCGAGCAGATAGATGGTATCGATTAGAGAAACAAAAACCCCAATGGAGAATGTAACTAGAGGGAACCATCTGCGGTCAAGAATATTTTCTCGGTCTAGTTGTTCGTTATTATCAACCGTGACCATGGAGCAATGTCATAATCAGAGTAGATTAAAGGTTGTAATTATTTTCAAACATTTACATTGCGGACCTCAGGAGTTTGGTCAGCTAGGACAAATTCCAAAAATGCTGCCCACAATACGAATTGAATAGAATTTTTTAGTTCCTCAGGACCACCGACTTCTGCAATCATATTGTCAAAGGTGTCTGAAGGAGAGTGATAGGCACTGTAATCCTCGTCGTAGGCACCAAGGTGGAAGATTGTCTGAGCTCCTAGATTCCTAAATGTGACATGGTCTGAACGCCCAAAAGTATCCTCATGAACATCCATAACAAGGTTATAGTGGTCATCCCAATGCTGATCGCACCCCGCACCATAAGACCCTTCAATGCGCAAATCCATGGGTGCTTCGAGAACATCGCGATGAACATAATCTAGGATTGTTGTAATCGCCACATCTTGGACTTCCGGATCAACATCGGGGCCTGACCATGCATGATAAGGAAAATAATCACCGTCAGATTTCTTCGCCGGATAAGAGATACCCATCATGTCCATGTTGATGTAAAATCGCAACTCTTTGTCCTGCGGCAAGCAATAGTCACAGTTGTTATTGGCAAATGCGTTGGAACCACGTAACCCGGCCTCCTCGCTGGACCAAAGGGCAAGGAATGTATCGCATCTAACCTCGATATCTAGCAATGCCTTAGCGTACAACATAACCGCAACAGTCCCAGCTGTGTTATCGTATGCTCCTTCGTATGTGCCACCACCGGGTGGACCACCTGGAAGCGCAACATCCATGTGAGCACCAATTCCCTGCACACATGAATCATCATAGCCCCTCTTCCATGCGATAACGTTTAGGCTCTCTGGCTGGGTTAAACTGAATGTATCAGTCACGCGCATCAAGTGAGTTTCATAACCCAATCCTTCGAAGTGCCCATGGAAGAAAGAAGCAGCCCTCTCAAATGCGGGATTGGGTGACCCCATCCAGCGATTGATGTAGCCGCCACAAAGAGTAGAATCTGCGCAGACACTAGTGATGAAATCCATCTTGTCAAACCACTCCGAACCGCTGACTATTGGTTCCCCTTCAGCAACTTGATATTCAAACGACTTTCCTTTACCGTTTGATTCTACGATGGTGATTCTTACTTCTTCTGCGTACGGTATAGGTAGGAGTTTGCCATTTATATGTTCATCAGTTACTGTTGCAAACCCGTTTGGTATTACCACATCATCAATAAACATCATTACATTATTTGGCACTGAAATGGACCGACCTTCACCAGCGAGGAAAAATGTGTGCCATTCACCCCCACGTAATTCGGCATCTGCAGCATCAGTGAAGTCAATTTGGAATCCAGCAATGTCGAATTCGCGGTCTGGAGAATTTTCTCCGAAGCATCCGGATATCGATGCGGAGAATAAGACTAAAATGAGGAGTAAACTCTTAACTAACTCATTCCCCATGATGAAACTAAAACCCAGACACTGATAGAGTTTACCAGTTATGCTTGCGCGATTTTTGGCTTGATTTGAGTGGTGCGGATAGCGGGAGTCGAACCCACGACATAAGGTTGGAAACCTCAGATGATAACCACTTCACCATATCCGCGACAGTGCTTCGGAATAGTAATCACTCTTTGAGTCAATCGGTTAGGATATTCACTCAAAACCCGGCGGTGGTGGTGGAATAAGTCGGTTAAGGCCGAACTCTGCCCTGCGGTTGACTGTGCTACTGTCTTTGCCTGATAATCTAGCTCGGAGGACATTTTGTGCATGTTCTCGTCGTTCGCTATTTCGACGAACGGCGTTTGCTTTACCTCTAACATACAATGTTCCGACAAGTAGTAGCAGCACCAAGGCGCCCAATCCTGCTTGCACAGTTTGCTGTTTTAGCAATCTATTGATCGCATCGGTTTGGTCATCGACTATGCTTGATTTTAGCCTGGAGTCTTGAGCGCTTAGTGTAACGGTAGTGGAATCTAGGGCGAAATCAGCACCAGTCTCGGTAGCCGTCAAAACAATTTGATAATCACCTAGCTTTGATACCTCGCCAGAGAAAATTACGACCTGAGAATCGGCTTGATTAGCATCAAATAAGACATATTGGACATTTGTCTCTGCCACAACACCCGCTAGTGGCTGCCATTCCAGACTAATGCCTGCGTTTTGCATCTCTATACTAATAGAACAGGTGAATGAGAACCAATTTCCAGCCGCAAGGTCAATTTCTATCGTTTCTGAGGAACAACTCAAGTCACCTTCACCAGCATTTCTAGTTGGGTCATTCGGCCAGTGATCAAGTCTGTATGCACCAGCGCTCTGATTATCACCCCATCCATCACCATCTGAATCTAACCACTGTGATCGTTCTGTGGGGAATATATCTTCAATGTCAGCCCAACCATCTTGATCGGAATCAGGACAACCTTGTTTGGAGCCCAACACTGCCAGTCCAAATTCGGTAGGACAACTATCGCCCATTGTTCCACCTTCATTGTCTCCATAAGTATCGAAATCACTGTCAAACCATTGAGAATTGTCGCCTAGCCATAGATCATTCTCGTCACTTGCACCGTCACCGTCCTCATCTAAACAGCCGTAGCGGTCGATGGTAGAGGTCCCAATCACATTAGGGCAGCCATCTGGTGTCGAGCCATTTGCATTATCGCCGTAACCGTCGCCGTCTGAATCTGCCCACTGAGTTCCATCATCGGGAAACATATCTTCTGACTGTGCAGTTCCATCGTTGTCATCGTCTGGACAACCATAAAGGCCAACATTGGAATAACCTTCAACAGCTGGACAATCGTCTGATTCAACGCCCATAGGATTGTCACCATAACCATCACCATCGCCATCAGCCCACTGTGTTGGTTCCAGAGGGAAAGCATCAGCACCATCGCTAACATCCCATCCTAGGTTGTTGTCCGAGGGTAAGGTTACGTCAGAATAGCCATCACCATCACTGTCGGGACAACCTAACCGATCGGTTGTAGAACTGCCAGCAACTGTGATACAATTGTCTTCCAAGTCATCAAAACCGTCTCCATCGGTATCTTGACTGCGATTTGGATCGTTTGGGAATGCATCATTTAGGTTGGAAATTCCATCTCCATCATCATCAGGGCAGCCCTTTCGGTCCACTGTGGAGGTTCCCGGCTCAGTTGGGCAGGAGTCAGGATCAATTCCAAAGGCATTATCGCCATAACCGTCGCCATCTCCATCCAACCACTGGGTTGCATTATTCGGTAATTCGTCTTGAATGTCATCCCAGCCATCTCCATCACTGTCAGGGCAACCTAGTCTGTTTCCTAAAGTCGAGTTTCCAGCTTGATTAGGACATGCATCGGGGTCAACTCCTGCAAGATTGTCACCATAACCGTCGCCGTCTGAATCCAACCACTGAGTCGGTTCATCGGGTTTTGCGTCGTCAGAATTAGCCCAGCCGTCACTATCGTTGTCAGGGCATCCGAGCCTACCATTTCGCCAAGAATCACCATAGGTATTTACACAACTATCTGGGTTGTTTCCTGATGGCTCATCGCCATAACCATCGGCGTCGCTATCCCGCCACTGTGTATCATCATTTGGAAATACATCTGCACCATCGGTATGAGTCCAAGAACCATCACTATCAGAATATCCATCGCCGTCAGAGTCAGGACAACCTTGTCGGTCTTGGGTAGAGTAGCCTTCAACACCGGGACAGTCATCATCAATAGCGTCGTCTACTCCATCACCGTCAGCATCAGCCCAGCGGGTTGAATCGTTGGGGAAAGCGTCTGCACCATCGGATGCGGTCCATGATCCGTCAGCGTCGGACCAGCCATCGCCATCGGTGTCTGGACAACCTAAACGGTCATTTGTTGATGTACCACTGACTGAGGGACAATCATCACCATTGGTCCCGCTGGAATTATCACCGTAAGTGTCGCCATCAGTATCTGCCCATTGCGTTAAATCATTCGGCCACAAGTCAGCACCATTTGCGGCAGTCCACCCTGGCGTTGGATCAGAATAGCCATCACCATCGGTATCTGGACATCCGAGTCTGTCATATAATGAAAAGCCTTGAACACCGACACAACCATCTGGATTGTTACCGGCGGGGTTGTCTCCAACACCATCGCCATCAGCATCTTCCCATTGGGAATTATCTGAGGGAAATGGGTCATAAGTATCAGCATAACCATCATTGTCAGTATC
>DAWS01000157.1:0-620 GCA_002506025.1 Euryarchaeota archaeon UBA111
CCTCCAGTTGTTGGATCTGCGCCGCTTTTGAGCACCAACGCATAGCCTTTGAACTCGGGGTCTGCCATATCAACCAACACCTGCGTCGAGGAATTCCTTTGAAAAGGCTACTATAAGATACGCTTGAAAAAACTTTGTTCAAGGAGTCTTTGTAAAAAGTTATGAATATCGCTCCTTTGGAGTGATTTGGATACCATGTCAGGACTGAACAAAATTTCAATCCAAGTCGGTGAGTTTGAGTTTGAGAGCGAAGGTTCAGAACTAGAAGTCGATGAAAAATTTGCGCAGTTCAAAGAAGAGGGTTTTTGGAACATTATCACTGAACGCTTGGAAGAAGCAAAAGATATGACAATCGATGCAACAAATTCAACATCGCAGCAAAAATCAATTCCAGAACGGGGTATGAAATTCCGCACATTAGTGGATAATTGTAGCCTTGAGGGAAAACCTGAGCAGGTTTTGGGAGCACTTCACTTTCTACGGGATGTCGAAGGTTTGGACGATTGCCCGCCTCGAGTAATCAACGCTTTGTTTGACCAATCGAATATTGAGCCGCCGGGTAATCTATCGCTATACATAAATCGACTCAGAGAAAAGGGCTTCCTAACCATCGCTAAGGA
>DAWS01000157.1:1009-3868 GCA_002506025.1 Euryarchaeota archaeon UBA111
ACCAAAGCAAAAAAATGAGGGGTCCTAATGGTAATGTCAGGAAACCCAGACGACCCGCGCGACAATGTCGGGGAACAAGCCGAGGTTCTGGATTGGTCGTATCAAAATAAAGCCAGAGTTTTGCTCAGAAAAGGCCGCCATGCAGGTTCTAATTTCAAGCGAGCAATATTGGATGGAGCAGACCTAACTGAAGGAGATTTCTCGAACTGCAATTTTCATCGCGCATCGATGGTCGAGGCTGACTTGATGAAATCAGCATTTGACAACGCCGATTTTCGCGGAGCTGATCTTAGAAAGGCCAGATTGAACCTATCAAATTTCAATAATTGTAAGTTTGAAGGTGCAGACCTTAGGGGGATACGAGGTAAATACGCCATCTGGCGCGGTAGTGACTGGTGGAATGCAACTCTCGATAAAAGCCTAGAAAAAGCGCTGAAGAAAAAATGGCCTAAGCCAGATGATGATTAACTACTCTGCTTCGGTAAAGTCGGTATCATCAACTAATTCCACATTGCTCGAACCATCTCTAAGTGCAGCCTTGGCCCGCGCATTGATTAATGGTAATGCGGAAAATGCACCACACAAGAACATACATGTACCACACAAGTAGACAAATATCTCATAGGTCAAAAGTAACGCACCACTGAGGTTATCGTCTGAGGCAAGCCTTACTAGATGACTGCCATATAATCCGGATACGAAACCAATTACTGCACCCGTTGTGGCAATTTTGGGCCCCGAGCTATACAATCTGTAAAGGTTAATTGAGCCAAAAACAACCAGTGAACCAGAAACTGCTAGCCCAATTGCCCTAATGAGATAAGCCCCTGAGTCTCGAGCATCGTCGTGGAATTGCTGATACTGCTCGTTAGTAATTGGGTTATCTGACTGACTATTTGGGGTTTCAAGTAGACGGTCAACTTCAGCATCAGAAATATCTGCTAAATTATGCGACTGGTAATCTGTGTAGGCTTGGAACAGAATCAACAAGCCGCCAAAAAATAGTAGTATTGCGATGGTTTTTGGTCCTCTACGGTCTGGTTTTATTGGGATTGAATCCCATTCATCATCGGAAACGGTTTTTTCATCTTCATCCATTATGATGGAGAAATCAAATTGTTTTTCAGTAATAATAACACCTCAATTAGTATGATTTGCCAATCCTGATGACAGCCATTCTGGAATCATTGTCGATTCCAAACTATCCATATTTACACAGACAGTAACTTGCGTTGATGACCACAGGTGAACTTGGTCTTGGTTGTAAAAATCATATTGCCATGTGCATGATTTATTGCCGATTTTAGCTATACTGATCTTGGCAGTCACGGTATCACCATAACGTAACGGGTGGAGAAAATCTGTTGTAACATTGACTACAGGGAATCCGAGTCGGTGTTGTTCAATAATTTCAGGGTAAGATATGTCACACATCAACTCCCAAGCCTCTTCGAAAAAGCGGTGTGCTAAATCGTAAATCCTTGGATAATATGCTATGTTAGCATTGTCAATCATCGGGTAATCAACCCGCCTCTCTAAGGTTACGGCCATGGCGGAACCAGATGTGGCGTCATGATGAATCCTTGTATCGACTTAGTGGTCAACCCGTTGCGCTTATATTGAATACTCAGGTCGCGTAGAATAAGGCCCCATAGTGTAGCTTGGATATCACACTGGTTTGCGGAACCAGTAACCCGTGTTCGAATCGCGGCGGGGCCGCCAAATTAATCGCTTATATCTTCCAAGATTTAATTGGCCAATTATTTGTTTGAGCAAACTTAGCCATTTTGTTTCCGGGATTAATCGCTACTGGGTTACCAGTAACCCTCATGAACCAGGTATCGGCCATAGTATTACCATAGCCATAACACTTCGATAAGTCGTGGTTATTGTGGTCTGCATCCTGTTCGACTACTGGGACCTTACCTTTGCGCCGCGGAACACTCCAACCAAATTCAGAACCAGATAACACTCCTTGCCGTATCTCTGGTCCACATCCATATACTGCGTCCATCTGCAATATCTCTGCCATGGCTTCTGCCATCGGGGCGATCGTCGCAGTCACTAGGACACAGCGATGGCCTTGACTTCGATGCCAGGCTAAACAGTCGTGTGCTTCTTGCGGAATTTTATCTTGCAATTTCTCCCGTGCAATCTTCTTAGCATAGCGTTCCAAAACTGGCCACGATGCAAACGCGAAATGTCCTCGATTGCGAGCAGCATCGTAGAATGAGCGACCTCGGAGGAGATTTCCAATCAACCCTACAGTCCACATTACTGTGCCTATGGGGATTCGCCACGGTCGCCGCTTCGCCAACTCCGCTGTGAGTGCCTTCTCACTTGAAGAATCGAGTAAAGTACCATCCAGGTCGAAATACGCCGCAATCTCCCCACTCATTGATTGTGCCTCCAAGCAATCATACATGAGTCAAGCGGCTTGATTAACTGGGTAGGTGGCTATTTTTGCACCCTCGCTCTGTCACCATACACTCTCCGGCCTGCTTTGTGATCTTGCCACCAAGTAAGCTTTTCAGCAAGGTTGCGTGATATGAAAAACCCTACCTTACGGGTTGTTAATCCGTGGTTACGCATTGCTTTATCGTGAGATAGATTGGCTACAATCGATTGCGCCGAGCAACCATGATTCGCTAAGACAAAATTTGTAATTTCATCTTTCAGTCGTTCAAACCGTGCTCGTTTTTGTGAGCCTTGCCTTACCAGTTTCTCTTGCATGAAACAAAAAATCAAAGTTAACCCATATCAAAGAAATGGTGGCTATCCCATGGGCTAGCTAATTCACGAGAAATCCACTGATTGAGTGGTTTTCCAATTTGCTGTTGCTAGTTTCTTAGCCTTGCC
>DAWS01000157.1:4286-10862 GCA_002506025.1 Euryarchaeota archaeon UBA111
AAGACCTCCAATTGTTCGTCTGATAGTTCAACGGAGGCAAGTTGGCTGCCACTGATAATATCAGAGATTTGAAACTCATTACCCGAACATGATAATGATGGCCTAAAATCCCAATCATCGGGATGGTTCATCCAAACTGAAACATCTACTGATAGATTATCGCGAATGTTGACTCTACTAATCTCAACTGTATCAACCATGGTAACAATCACTCCGACTCAATAGATGTAGATTATAGTTTCATATTTTGGTCTAACTACACTGCAATCTCAGTCAATACAGGAACTTGTATTTCTATCACTACTTCAAGTGTCCAATCATTGCCGGGGTCTGGGTCAGGAAAGCCTTCAAACAATGGGTCAGGGTCTGCTTGCTGAGCAAAAATTGTCCATGTCCAGTTACCTTGCCCGTTGCGATACCCGGGTTTGGCCAGTAGTTGCTGAAGCACATCATCGGCGAAATCTGCTGTATATGTTCCATCCTCACCGACAGGGTTGATCCCAAAGCGGTCCATTTCAGCTTTTGCTGTCTCATTTGCCGTAATATTTCCACCATCTGTTTTAGCAGACTTACGGTATCCATCATCGAATATTTCCACCTGTAGGGTAAAATTGTCTTGTGGGCCTAATTCTTGATCGAGTTCTAAGACCGCTTCAAACGAAAGTATTCTACCTTCCAGACCTGGATTGATAGTTTCCTCCCACGAAGCTCCCTGCTCCAAGTAACCGTCCCAACTAAGAGAGATTTGTTCGGTTCGCCATTCAACCTCAAAAGTTCTGGTTGAGATATTAACTTCGAACGATGTGTATTGCGACGCACCATCACCATCAGAAATCGTCAGGCTACCGCGCTTGATACCTGATTTATTGGTCGGAAGTAACACAGTTGGTGTTATAGCATCTGCGTCGTTTCTGTTATCGCCATCATTATTTGAGTCTTCAGACCAATCCAAGTCCCATGAATATAGCAATTCCTTACCCTCTGGGTCGTAACTTGCTGACGCGTCGAGTAAGGCTGACTCACCAGCCTTGACATTTTCTGGAATAGAAAGATCGAGCACTGGGGCGCCATTAACAACAATGTTAACGCTGACCTGGTCTTCTCCACCGCCACTATTTTCAACGGTCAAAGTGACCGTATAAATTCCGAATTTAGCATAGGTATGTGAGGTAAATCCGATGACGGTTTCCGCGGTTTTGCCATCGCCGAAATTCCACTTGAAATCGGTAATCACGCCTTCAACTGCTTCGGAATCCCGGGCATCGAGCGTTATAGTTTCACCTTCCTGAATGTATAAGGGATACGCTTGAAGTACTGCTCGAGGGTTTACTGTTGATTCAAATGCCACACAGCCAGCTAGCATGACTGACAAAAGCATCAGCGACGAGAGGAACAGTGACTTACTCTTGGTTCCCATCGTCATAGTGCAGACTAATTTCTTCACCCTTCTAATAGTATGCATTATCCCGCTACGGTTTGCTTCAAAAATTCGTGCATTAGATAAAACTCGACTAGAAGGTTACTTCCTCGGGTAGGTCACCAATTATTTCAGCACCTTCCAAATGCTCAACTATATTGTCGAATGATTCGTGTTGGACAACATTGACCTCGGTATAGTTTGACATCTCATCCTCATCGACGATTAGTTGGCCAGCATCTATCTCGCCAGCATCGTATTCTGAAATTAATACTGGTTGGATATCGCTTACAGCATCAACATCTTCCGCAGTTAGTTCGTCCAATACTTGGCTAGCGATTTCATCAGCTAGGGCCAAAAACTCCACCTTCTGAGCCTCTTCAGCGCTAGTTTCAGGATCATCTTCCACATTTTCTTCTGGGGAGGAATTGGTCAATAGTTGCTTGAGTCTATCCTTCAGCCCCATGATGTAGACCAAATGTTGCAATCATTCTAATTTTGCCACTGATTGCTTATCGTGATATTCAATAGGTAGCAGTATTTCCTTGCGCTCATGGGTCATGAATTTCTCGACGGAGAATCGGTGTTGGCATTTGACCTAGAAACTACAGGAATCTCAACCAATACCGACAGAATCGTTCAAATTGCGCTCATTGGCTCGAATTCTACGGGAGATACTGTGCACTATGAGACTCTGGTAAACCCCCGCAGACCAATACCTCCGGGTGCTAGTGGAGTCCACGGAATCTTCGATAGCGATGTGAAAGGCGAACAGGACTTTCGGCATCATGCTGATGAAATACACCGTCTGATTGAAAATTCAGTGGTTGTTGGCCACAATATCAGAAAGTTTGACATGCCGCTATTGGAGAATGAATTCCGCAGAATAGGCCGATTGCCACCAAAACCTAAGGCGATGATGGACACACTTGAAATTGTTAGAAGAGTAAAACTTGGCAGGCCTCATAATCTTGGTAGTCTCTGCCAGAGACACGGCATTTCCCTTGACAACGCCCACACCGCAGCAGCTGATGCTGCAGCCTCATTGCTGCTATTTTGGCGATTAACAATGGATCATGCTTTGATGTTCCGTAACTCGCTCGAAGAAATCGAGCGTTGGTTAATTCACGGTAAATTAACCACTGATGACTCGAACCTAGGTAGAGGATTGAACGACTTAGAAATGCTCGATTCATTGGGTAAGATTCGTATTGATGACGGGCACTATATCGTTGCATTTGGTCGCCACCGTGGACGTCATTTGACTGAGGTGGCGCGCCTAGATCCATCGTACATCAACTGGCTATTGTCTCCTTCAGGAATCGAGGACGAAGATGCTAGAGAAACACTTAGAGAGTTCTTGTCATGACTCCTTTCTAAAATACTCTTTATCATCAGGTATGGGCGACCATGGTAGAACGTCACACCAATGTCCTATACGCCACGAGTTGCGATTTGTCATTGCTGAGCCGAGGTATATTGGACCCTGATGTCCTGTCTCCAACAACTCCTCAAGTGCCTCCTTTCCGCGATTGTCAAATTTTGCCCCAGTCCTGACACCTGTTGGCATAACTCCTCCGTCGCCATCCCTTGGCTCGCACAATTCAATCACAGCCGAACCACTAGACTGATCGTAATTATGTAGAAGCACAATTGCATCAGAAAAATCTCCTTTGTGCAGCGTATTATTCTGATAGCGCCATTGCCACCAGTGAGGGCACCATGCTTTCCAATCACAAAATCCACCACAACTATCCTCGCCAATATTGGGCGCAAGTGGTATTGTTCCTGGCTTGGTAGCCTGCCACGCAGCGTAGGCTGCTTCAAGCACATTTTCACCTTCAGCAGTCCACTTAGTCGAGTCGCTAGTATACCAGCCCTCGGTTCTTATCGGCGGTCCATCTGGATTATTGTCGCGCAGGATGTCACGATATAATCGAAGTTGGCGGTTGACCTCGAGTTTCAAATTATCCTTCGGTGCTCGCCCTGTTTTGAGGTCTGCAACTAGCCAACCAACCATCTTGCCATTGTTATCAACATCTGCCATCAACAGGTCAAGTCGGCCCATCAGTTTCCCGTCTCTTGTCTTCAACTCACCTTCCACTGCAATAGCCAGTGACTGAATTTTACGCCAAAGCGCACCTGTTATCTTATTCTGGTCAAGCCCAACAATGCCAACATGTTCGAGTAGCATCCTAATTGCGCCTTTTTGATGATTAACGGCTTCTTTCCATTTGTCTTCCTTCCACTGTGGTCTGCGCGGTGTCGCATGAAAAACTGCTTTTTCTTCTTCCCATCGTAGCTTCAGCAAGCGCTCGCCTTCATTTGGCAACCAGCCATCCTGACTATTACCAATCTTTGAGTAGTCTTCCTGCAATAAATCCTCAACTGATGCGTGGACTGCAGTACCCAGCGATGCTGCCATGCCAGCTTTTCGTGGTAACCTCTGACGACTTAACCAATACATACGAGGACAGGTCTCGAAACGGTTCCAAGATGAGGGTGAAATCATGTGAGAAACTTCTTGTTGCCCACCCGCTTCTGACATAACCCAGCCTAAATGGCAAACATCATCAAACCACCGACCCGTCAATTGATGCAAGCGTTCATACATTGAACTGAGGTAGCGCTCTCCATGCAAGGGCCTAGTGTGAGAATAAATGCAGAAGTGTCAACTGAAAATGCACTAGTTGTCGCTTGTTTCCCCAGTGTCGGTATGGTGTCTAGCGTTGTTGCCCATTTTCTGATCGATCACCTCGAGCTTGAATTCATTGGCGGAGTGATTGACCCGCGACTGCCAGTTCTAACATTGGTTGACAAAGGAGTTCCTTTGCCACCGATTAGAGCCTACGCAGGTAAGCCCAAGTGTAACATTGAGGGTTGTGACCAAGTCATTCTGCTAATGAGCGAATTAGTGGTCCCGGAAGCACTAGCCCACGACATCGTATGGGCGATGTTTGAATGGTCGAAAGAGCAAAAGATTGTTGCTGGTGTGGTTATTGATGCCTTTGCTAAACACGGCATGAAAGGCAACCTAAATGGCAATGAACCAGTTGTCGACTATGAAGATACTGAAGGAATCGATGTGGTTGGAATTGGTGCTAATGAAAAGAGTCGCAAACGGCTTGAAGAGATGAATGTACCACTACTACAACAAGGTGTTATCAAGGGAATTAATGCTTCAATATTAGGAGAAGCACGCCGGCGCGGTCTCGATTTAATGTCCATTATGGTAGAGGCAGACCCGCGATTTCCCGATGCTAGAGCTGCTGCAACCCTGATTGAAAATCTCAATAATCTATTACCGTCGATTGATTTGCCACACCAACCGCTTATCGAAGAGGCAGAATTCCTCGAATCTCAACTACAAGCGATGATGGATGGAGCAAATATCACTCAAGACGCTCAACCGTCTAATTCAATGTTGTACGGCTGAGTTTCTTCTCAACCCTAAAACCGCTAGGACGGTTGCGGATACGCCGGTAATCAAAATTACACCTGTTGCCCACACTGGCATCAGCAAAATAGTATCAAAAGATAGATTGAATACATCAAACAATGACTCGTTTCTAGTAAATTTGCCACCAAGTGACGCAGTTAGTAACATCAAACCACTTGCGCCCAAACCTGCAAAAGCCTGAGTGAGCGAGGATTGCTTATTCGCCCATACGCGTTGGCCAATGGCGTATCTCGCATACAATACAGATAATGCTAAACCTGTTGCTGCCATTGAAAGAAACATTTTGTTAATCAACAATGGTGACGAAATATCGGAGCCAGGGGATGAAGAAATCCCTGACATGATTGCAAAAGGCGTGGCAATTAACCCAAAACCAAGTGCAAAATGACCGGTGTTATCAGTTACCTCGGAAATTGTTTTTGACGCTAAAAAATTGAACGACTGTAATGTCTTGACTAGAAAACATATTCCAGCCATTGCAAACGAGCCAACTACTAGCTCTGTAGCAATTACGTGAAATGTCGCAGATGAAATCACTTCGAATCCTCCAAGTATTCGTGGCCATACCACTTCCATTGTTCGATAGTCCAGCCCGGTGGTAGGCCCCCTTCTGGTAGCGGAGCCATAGCTTGTTCATCGGGCTGGGTAATGTCTTCAACCCGATCTAATGCAACGTCTTGTTGTAGTTGTTCAGTTGTGCGGAATCTGTTGTGTAATGTCAACACCAATCCGACAAAAAATAATCCTAAAGCCAAGGACTGTAGATAAATCTGTAATTGGTCAACAATCAGTGCGGGCTCCTGTGCAGCAATTCTGAACCATGGCGTAGTTTGGTCAGGCCCATCGCCTTGTAATATTGCCCGCCATTCAATTATCGACGGTTGCAACGCCGCAGGGAGTTCGAAGGAATACTGGTTACTGTCAGAGTTTGTGGCATTGACAAAAACTGATTCCCCATCTATTAGGCGCCATTCAATGGTCATTGTTTGAACATCTAATGTTTCAACAAGCATCGTGGTATTTTCACCAATATCACGCGCTATCGCTGGCGAATAATCACTCGCAAGCCGTGGTAAATTGTCTGGAATGTTTTCAGGATTAACCGTTAAGGCATCACTGATACCGAAGAAGGGGGTATTTTCACTACCATGATGTATCGATAGATAGAAATTCGTCGGCTGTAGGGTTTCAGGCTTAATTGTCCATGATACGGTGTATTCACTGGATAGTGATGAGCCAGCAAGTTCGATGTAATTATTTGCTCCACCATTCTGATCGGAAATCACCATCCAATCAGCATCCTCAGGTAAATCACTGTGGCCAGTCGTATCAGTAATCAGGAACAATCCAACTTTATCGGATGAAGAAAATTGTATACCACTCACTTTAGCAGTAACAGAAACTGGTAAGTCTAGATAGGCAGTGCTATCAAGTGTCAATTCTAGTAATGCCGGCGAGGTTTGGTTTTGTGATGCGTCGCCATGGCAAGCTCCACCACACTGCATGTCAAAATTACCATCGCCGACCCCGCCAGGGTTAGCGCCACCGAATGAGGTGAACCCAAGAAGGATAATCATAGCAGAGATCATGATTACTCTATTCACCTTCCTCCCTCCGCTGCAGTAAGCCAAGTGAAACAAGCCCAATACTTGATACAAGGATGATTATTCCTAAGATGAATCCGCCCGAGTCAGAGATA
>DAWS01000045.1 GCA_002506025.1 Euryarchaeota archaeon UBA111
GATAGTGCTTGGCACAGTAACTATTTTGGCGATAATGTCTCGATGGTTCGTAATTTTGAAGTCGTGGGTGCTGCTTGGTTGCCATCGAACTGGATGACGCCGGGTGAGCCTGAGCCCGGCACTGAACCATATGTTGCGGTTGATGTAGTATTCAGCGAAGTATTACCGGATAGTAATGGCGTTGATACTCAATCGTGGCCAGATGGAGAATGGCTGGAAGTTTTCAACAATGACAGTATGGCTGTAGACCTAACTGGTTGGAAACTCAAGGCATCTAACAGCCGTAGTTTCACCATCGGTGCATACAATCTACCACTGCAAAATGACGCAATAATTCTGCCGGGTGAAGTCGCTTTGATTGCGTTAAATGGAACCAATTCCTTCTATCTCAAACACGCAACAGACATAATCACACTAACCGATGCGAATGAGGGTATTGTTGACAGCGTCGGCTGGAACCATTCATCAGAAAATATCTCATTGGTTGCCCCGGGAAGCAGTCACGCAGGATATACAACAACCAATCCCACAGGAGTTACCGGTTGGGTTGAACCAGCTTGGTCTACACCGGGAGAGGTAAATCCAATTTGGCCCACATATGACGGCAGTAATGAATTGATAATGACCGAATATTCCGGTTGGTGTGACACCAATGGCAATAATTACGGCGATTGGATTGAGGTTTACAACAACGATAGCGTGGCTATTGACCTTTCTCGCTGGCGTGTAGATACAGACAACCAGCGTTTCTTCGTCACTCATCTTGCCCAGGTTGATACCACGGACCAATACCTGATTTCTGTCAATCAAACAATTTCCACTATGCTGAGTCCCGGAGATTACGCTCTAATCAGTTTGCCTCGTTCTACCTTGATGCCAATAGACAATATCAATCTATACAATCCTGATGGAATCCCAATCATTGCAACAAACCCGCACGGTGACGGTTTAACACCGAATAGTTGTGAATCGTGGATTTCTGACGATGGCGTGAATTGGTTTGCTGGTGCTTATCCTACTCCCGGAGCTGCAAATGTCCAAGCAACTGACTTTGCCACCGCCAACGACATCATATTTTCGCGTGTGTCACCATACCAAAATGAGTTTATTCAGATCAAGAATATCGGTGACAAAGACGCGTTCTTGAATGGGTGGACTCTTAGCATCAATGATGGAACTGTGTATGAGTGTATGTTGATTAGCAACTCATTCTTCCCACCACAGAGCAACATTATGTTTGCCGACGACACAGGCATCACAGGCAGTAACGGAATGTCATCGATAATTAGCGATGATGTTTTACTTACCGACGGAGGGGTAAATGAATATATCAACTTCAACGAAATCGGCTGCTCAGGCTTGTATTTACCCGACTCAGGAGTGGCAATTACTCTCAAGGATACTGAGGGAAATATTGCTGACACATTCGTCTTTGACAGTGGCCCCGCAAGTCAAGATGGGTGGACAAGTGAAGCAATATCAATACCATCCTCAAGCGTCTCAAGTGACGAATTTGTCTACATCAGAGGCGATGGGTGCACATACCTGCCTGATACTGACTCGGCAGACGATTGGCGGTATCAATGGTCAGTCGCTGGCGCACTTGGAACTATTTGCTTACAGTCACAATTTGCCGAGGGTGAGGCGCTCATAGTGCCAATAATTGGCCCTCAACACGGTTTGCTTGAACTAAAGCAGTTCATTGATGACAGTCAAACCAGTCTGCGAATACAACTTTACCAGATGCAAGATTCCTACCTAGTTCAGGCCTTACTCGACGCTCTTGACAGAGGTGTCAGTGTTGAGTTAATGCTTGATCCGGGTTGTAATAATTGCAACATTTGGTCAACAACTGACCTACAATACAAGAACGATTACTCCTATGCTTTGATACAAGCTGGTGCAACAGTGTATGAATTTAACACCAATAGTAATGAGCCATACTTGTATTTACACAGCAAAGTAGCAGTCAGGGATTCAACCAGTATTTGGATGTCGTCCGGTAACTGGAAGTCGTCATCTGTGCCTGCACCAGGAGTCAGAGGCAATGTCGATTGGAGTGTAATCATCGAAAATTCAGAACTTGCTCAGATGGTTGACCAACAATTCAATCTAGACATTCATCGGTCAGAATTAATGTCTCTAAGCGACTATGATGCATACACCTTCACTGCACCAGATTCGATTGGCGGTGGCGGTGTCCAATCAACAATTCAGGCAACTATTGCTGGTGAATTGCTGACCTGCCCTGAAAACTGCGTAAACAAAATTACTGATTTTATACGTTCAGCAAATAACCAAGTTTTACTCTCACAACAAACATTGGATGTAGATTGGTCTTATGGTTGGGGCGATGAGAATCCAATAATAACAGCACTTCACGAAGTCGCATCGGATGGGGTTGGCGTCCATCTCATCATCAACGGTGCATACCTTGACGATGACGATCAGGAGGTAGTCGATTTATTCAATGAAGTTTGGAATGGCTCTGAGGGACTAGATGCTTCAGCCATTGTTATGAGTGAGGATGATGATGTGTCAAAACTACACAATAAAGGCATTATCGTCGATGGAGAGAGCGTTTTAGTGTCCTCGATAAACATGGGCAGTTCGGCTATGAACAGAAACCGAGAAATGGGCGTAATAATACACTCGCCCCTGGTTACTCAGTACTATCTGGACGGTTGGTATGCGGACTGGAATCGCTTGGACAACGTCACTGATTCTGACCAAGACTCATTAACCGATAAGTGGGAAGTCGCCAATGGCTTGAATCGAACCAAACGAATTATGCCTTCAGGAGTTACCGAAGACATGTTTGATGCAGATGGTGATGGAGTGAATAATACCGATGAGGAAAAACAAGGAAGCCATCCGCTGCTTCCGGATACCGATGGAGACTGCGCCATAGATTCAGTAGAAATTGCTTGGGCACAGCGCACCGCATTAGACCCAAATACCGCTAATGTTGCGATTTATGACGC
>DAWS01000127.1:0-7545 GCA_002506025.1 Euryarchaeota archaeon UBA111
AGTTAATTATTCTAATTGTTGCGACGTCGGTTGTTACCTCTTCGGCCACTTTTACCGCGATTACCGGGCCTTGCTAGTCCTTTTTGTTGCGGCTTTTTGCCACGATTCGGTCTGTGATGGGTGTTTCTGGGCTTTTTCTTATTGTATGCTCGCTTACCACCAGTTTTGTGTTCCGATTTTGGACCACGCCCCCCACCTGATTTTCGTGGCTGTGGCCGATTACGATTCCCGTAGTGTTTTCTACTGGATTCATTTCTATTTCTGCTACCGAAACTCCGACGCCTCGGCGCACCGATAAATTCTACCTCAAATTCAGGAAGCTGCGCAAAGTCCGGTGGCGTAAATTCCACGTTGATGCCGACTTCTCGCTGAATCTTACTAACCGTTTTTCGCTGTGGTTTTTGGATTAGCGAGATGATGATTCCACTTGAACCGCCACGAGCAGTACGCCCACTGCGGTGTTTGTATGCCTTACCATTCTCCGGTGGGTCATAGTGTATCACACAGTTGACGCCCTCGACGTCAATTCCGCGGGCAGCGACGTCAGTTGCAATTAGCGCCATGCACTCTCCGTGTTGGAATCTTGCCATGGCTCGGTCCCTTTGCTTCTGTGACAATCCGCCATGCAATACTTGTGCAGCGAGGCCGTCATGTGTGAGATCGTCTCCAACCCTATCAGCTCCAGCTCTGGTTCGACAAAACACAATTGTTCGGCCACATTTCCGAACAATTTCACTTGTTATAGTCGATTTCTTAGAATTTGGCATTAACCAAAAGTAGTGGGTCATGCTATCCATTGAAACTTCTTTGGGACCGACTTCAATAGTAACTGGATTAGTCTGATAATCACGGACTAAATCAGCCACTTCATCATCCAAAGTTGCGCTGAATAATATTGTTTGGCGCTCGATTCGACACTCGTCGAGAATTTGGCAAACCGGTTGCATGAAGCCCATGTCAGCCATTCTATCGGCTTCATCGAGGACTACAATGTCAGTATCTTCAAGTGATATTGACCCTCGTTCGAGTAAATCGATTAATCTGCCCGGACATGCAACTAATATGTCGACACCACGCTCTAAAGCCCTGAATTGCTTTGTATAGGAGACGCCGCCATAAACAGCATACGTGAACAGACCGAGTTCTCTTGATAGCGGGTCTAATACCTGAAATATTTGTTCGGCTAATTCTCTAGTGGGTGTCAAGATTAACGAGGTTGGAAAGCCTGGTTCTGCCGGTCTAGTACGCTCAATTAACGGAAGGCCAAATGCCAGTGTCTTACCTGACCCAGTTGGCGCTCGGCAACATAAATCGTTGCCTAACATTCCGTCTGGAATTGATTCGGTTTGTACCTCAAACGGTTGGTCAATTCCTTGATTTGCCAATGCCCTTACCAGTTCTCTAGAAACCCCGAGATCTGAAAATGACACCATTGTATCATTAGACCCCGCTTTGCGGCCCTATTTGATACCCCCAGTAGATAATTGAAACAAAACTGCTACATCGTGAGTGTATGATGTTAGCGGTTAGGGAGTTCTAACCAGCATTGCGACGGCATTGCCGCCGCCCAAGCACAAGGTTACAATACCTGACTTAGCGTTAATTCGACGCATTACCCCAATCATCGATATCAGGCATCTAGTTCCACTGCTGCCAAGTGGGTGGCCAAGCGAAATCGCCCCACCATGAAGGTTGAAACGATCGTGCGGTATGCCGATTTCCTTAGCGATAGCGCAAGATGCCGAAGCAAATGCTTCGTTGTGCTCATAGACATCAACATCTAGAACTTCCAATGAGTTTCTCTCAAGCAGAGTCTTAATCGCTGGTATTGGCGCACTCATTACTCGATGTGGTTCGACTCCACTGGTGCAATAGTCCTCAACGAAGGCAATTATCTCCCAACCGTTTTGCTTTGCCATTGATTCACTCGTCATCAATACAGCACTAGCTCCATCATTGAGCGTACTAGCATTACCGGCGGTAACCTGCCCCGATTTATTGAATACAGGTCGCAAGTTAGCCAGCACTTCGATACTGGAATTCGCTTTGATTCCCTCGTCTCTTTCAAATAACAGGTCGCTACCCTTCCGCTGTGGCACGCTAACGGTAAAGGATTCCCAATCAAACCAGCCATTATCCCACGCTGCTGAGGCTCTTTGATGACTGCGAATCGCATATTCATCTGATTGCTGGCGACTAATATCTGATTCCTCAGCAATTGTTTCTCCCGTATTACCCATGTGAATGTCATTATACACATCCCATAATCCATCATGTATCATGGAATCAATCAGTTGCGAGTCGCCCATTTTCTTGCCACGTCGATGTCCTTTGAGCAGTTGTGGCGCATTCGACATACTTTCCATGCCACCAGCGATTATTACATCCGCTTTACCAGCGGTTATGCTATTCGCCGCCATCATGGCAGCCTCAAGCGAACTGCCACACACTTTGTTGACTGTCGCAGCCGAGGTACTTACTGGCAAACCTGCACCAAGCGCTACCTGCCTTGCAGGGTTTTGCCCACATCCAGCTTGTAACACCTGACCGAATAGAACTTCGTCAACTATGCCACTCGCAGGGTCAACTCCAACCCTTGCACACAGTTCCTTGACAGTCAAAATACCCAAATCAATTGCACTCATTGAAGATAATGTGCCCAGAAAACTGCCGATGGGAGTTCTCGCAACACCACATATTACCACTCTCGGCTGGGTCATAACCAGCCCAATGTGATGCATGACTTGAATGTGCTCATCATGACAAACATGCAATCTTTGAGAAGATTTGATGTGCGAGGAGTCTTGGGAGTCATATGGCGAAGTTCAAGACTGAGTTTGAGACCGACAGAAATCCTGACCAGATGAGACATGTTGAGGTTGAAATAGACTTCACTTCCAATGCGCTTGCATCAATACTCTATCGACAAGGAGATACGGTCGTATTGGCTTGTTGTACGAAAGAAGCCAGACTACCCGGGTGGTTCCCGCGTGATTCTACCAAAGGCTGGGTGCACGCTGAATACTCCTTGTTGCCTGGCTCAACAGATTCCCGTTTTCGTCGGGAACGTAGGGGTGCCAAAGGCAGAACCCAAGAAATAGAGCGCCTTGTTGCTCGCTCCTTAAGAGCAGCAATTGATTTGGAGGAACTCGGACCAATCGCCCTAAATGTTGATTGTGACATCCTCAATGCCGATGGAGGCACTCGCTGTGCATCTATTACTGCCGCAAATTTAGCACTCAGATTAGCTATCAGAAGGCTGATTGCGTCTGGACAGTGTTTACCGAAAGAACTCAGGCCGACTGACGAAGAGCGAAGATCTGGTTGGCAAGCCCCTGAACTCAGTGAGGCAGAACAGCAGGCGCACGAGAACCGAGTATTACCCCACGACCTTGCCGCAATTTCAGTAGGTCTGATAGACGGAGAGGTATATCTAGACCTCGATTATATCCTTGACTCTAATGCAGATGTCGATATGAACATCGTCAAAACCAGCGACGGTAAGTATGTTGAACTTCAAGGGACAGGGGAAGAATCAACCTTCTCAGGTGAAGAATTGTTTGCGTTAATTGCCCAAGCAGATGTTGGATTAGATGCCTTATTTGAGGTCCAAGCAGCAATTCTTGATGGAATCAACTGAACTGATTTCATTGGAAGAATTGAAATGATTAATCATATCGCACTAACTTGCGGGTAGGTAGCTTAGTTGGGAGAGCGCAGCACTGAAGATGCTGAGGTCGCCGGTTCAAGTCCGGCCCTACCCACCAAACTTGTGTTTACAAACCGATGATTAGTGGTACACAGAAGTTGTGAAATTTTGTAAACAATGCATTAATTTGGTTGATTGATTTATGCGTGTCATGGGCGAGGATATCGAGCAGGTTGAGGAACCCATCGAGGAGGTGGATGTCGAGGATAAGGCTAAAGATAAAATTGCCAAAGAACTCGAAGAAATCCGCCGCCGAAAAACTAGGACCAATAAGCGCCGTTTCTTGACCAACAAAGAGGACTACGTGCTATTTGCCGGTATTGGCTACGGTATTTTCTTTGCTGCATTGCTGGTTGGTATGTCTAGCGGTATATTTGGTTCGTCAACAACCTTGGATCACAAAGCCTCTGAAACATTCCTAGATACTGGGGAAGAGTGCGTAAATATTGAAGATGACCCATGGATTTTAATTTTCCCGGAAAATGATGCCGAATATTTCGACCTCTCTGGAAGAAATTTGCCTACTGGCTATGCTTTGATGAATTACACGGTTTTTGAATCAAGTGAAGGGATTGCCGTGATATCAGACGAGACCATTACCCAAGTCTCCGGTGGTAAAAGCTCCATGCAAGCCCCGTTCGATGATTTGAATGTCGGTGACTATCGCATCAAATTCACAGTTGATGTGTATAATCAAAGCGATGATTTGGTCAATGCCTCGCTAGTTGAAGAGTGGCAATCCCTCTCAAAAGTGATTGATTTTGAATTAGAGATTAACAGCGGAGGCTTCTTTTCATTCTTACCCGGCATCGACTCCGATTCACACCGCGAAGTGAGAATTACTGAGCCCGGACCGAGAACCTGTTGGACAACCAAAGACCTTGGCGACTGGGGTTACATTTTGATGGCTGCAGAATTAGGTGGCGGCCGTGAAACCGCCATGCTTACCGGTGGCACGGCTGGAATCCCAGCATGGTGGATGGCATTCATATCATTGTCATTATCAGCGGTTACATTACTGATTATCTACCCAGTGATGTATAAGATATATCATCAAGATACCGATGACATACTGTCAAGGAATCACATCGCAAGGGTGGTTGAAGACATACTAGGCAAGACCTCAAAACGCTTGCATATCGACATCGATTGGGAGTTATACAAACTCGAGTCTCGAGAATTATCAATCGACATTATGGTGCCGTACAAAAATACTGACGGGACCTTATCAGATAGTAAAGACATCAGGGCAGAAATTCTTCGTGAAATATTAGAGGAATTCGCTATTTTCCGAGTATTCAAGCCAGTCCAATTAACTGTCAAGACCATCGGCGTGAACCAAGCAATAGACTTCGAAAGCGGCGTTGGAGTCGGTGCTGGTGCAGAAAATGCTGATGTTGAAGAAGAGCAGGATTACGCCAGCTTCTTCTCTGAACTACACACGCTTTCCAGAGTTGAGGACGAGGTTCGAGACAGTTTGGACCTATTCTTTGCTCGCCGAAGTGATGTCAGGATGGAAGGCGCAGTGGTCACCAGCGACGATCGAGTAATCTTTGTCTCAGTTATTTACAAACCCACCCAGCGATTTGCTTTCTTTAGATTCAAGAAGACCACAGATGAGGTAGAAGTAGAATTATACCGCTATATTTCAGACCGCAACGAAGACCTGCTGGGAAGCCAAGAACTGATTGTTAAAGCACGAAACCAGGTTTCTACTCTTGCCGACCGCTCGGGCGCTGGCAGAGTAGAAAGCGACAGCAAAAACGACGACCGAATCGTAGCCGTTGCTAAACAAGACGGTTTAGGCGGACGTATGCTTCAGACAAACTTCATCGGAAACACCCTTTCAACGGTTGAATATATGGCAAATGAAAAGCGTGAAATGATTAACAAATGGGGATTTTGGGGTCTAATCGTCTTCGTGTGGATTCCATTCATGGCTTCTGGTGTATTGGTCGGTGCGATGCTAGGACTTCTTTCACGAATGCAGTTTACCAGAGTATTAGCGGCGACATTTATTGGCGGTGCAGCAGCCTCCGTTACCTGGGCTTATACAGCCGAAGGAATTGTCAAATTTATGCATCAATACAAACTTGAAGCGGTTATTCCTCTGATGATTATTGTATTCGTTGGCGCCGCATTCCTCCATGTTCGCTCAACCAAGGTACGCAGGCAAACAGAATTGTTTGAAGACACACTATTGGACAATTTCCATGCTGATGTTGATGCAAAGTATGGCGAAGCATGAGTTGGTGAATAGTTTGGATGCTGTTTCCCAATTAAACGGCAATGCAGAAACCTGTGGAGACTTTGCCAAAATTGGTATTGTTACAGTTAGTGATCGAGCCAGCCGAGGAGAGTATTCCGATGAGGGTGGACCAGCGATTCTAAGATTCCTCGAAGAAGCAATTGCCAGTCCAGTCGAAGTTCACTATGTCTGTGTCGCAGATGAAACCTCGTTAATCCAAACCGAGCTAATTCGCTTATCAGATGATGTTGGTTGTTCGATTATTGTCACAACAGGTGGAACTGGTCCAGCAGTGCGTGATGTGACTCCAGAAGCCACTGCGACTGTTTGTGAGCGAATTCTTGACGGGTTCGGTGAACAGATGCGAGCGATATCCCTGCGCTACGTGCCAACCGCAATCCTTTCCCGTCAGTTGGGTGGAACGAGAGGGCAATGTCTAATCTTCAATCTCCCCGGTCGTCCAAAAGCCATTCGTGAGACAATTGACGAAATTTGGCAGGCTGTACCATATTGTATTGACCTACTTGGCGGGCCGTATATCGACATGGTCGATTCGGTATGCACGGCGTTTAGACCTAAGACTGCAAGACGACGCTAAACGACCTCAAAGTTCATTCATTGAATTGCCTTGCACAGATATGATAACAATGGCCAATAGCGGTAATCTACTAATTAGCGGAGCAACTATGCTTCTGCCTGACGCAACAAAACAAGGTGACTTGAGAATCACCAACGGCATAATCGCTGAAATCGGTGATGCGGGTTCGCTGGATAACCATGATGATGAGATGTTTGTCGATGGTACTGGACTGCACTTATTACCCGGAATTATCGACCCGCAAGTTCATTTCCGCGACCCGGGTCAGCCTGAAAAGGAGGACTTAGGCAGTGGTTCAATTGCTGCAGCTAGTGGCGGAGTAACCTCCTTCCTCGATATGCCAAATAACGTTCCGTCGATAACTACGCTTGAAGGAATGCAAGGTAAATTAGCTACAGCAGCGGCAAAATGCATCACTAATTATGGATTTTTCATCGGCGCAACAGAAGACAATGTAGCAGATCTCCAAGAAGCGGTTGGGACTAGAGAAAACCCAATTGCTATACCGGGAATCTGCGGAATCAAGATTTTCATGGGAGTGTCAACTGGTACTCTGCTAGTGTCAGACAAAACTGCACTTGAACGAATTTTTACCGAGACAGCCGGATTAATTGCGGTTCATGCTGAAGATGAAGACCGTATGGCAGAACGAAGAAAATTAATCGAAGGTCGAACCGATATTGCAGCCCACGCATATTATCGAGACGATATTACAGCACTGATGGCGACGAAATTATCAGTCGAGTTGGCCCATAAAACCGGTCACAGGTTGCACATTTTGCATCTTACCTCAGGCATTGAAGCAGACTACCTCAACGACCATTGTACCTTACCATCGATGGCTGACGGATATCCAATAATAACCACTGAAGTACTCCCGCAGCACTTGACGTTTGATGAAACCGATGTTGATGAACACGGTGTCAGACTACAGATGAATCCGCCAATAAGATATGCCAAAGACCGCGAGATATTGTGGCAGCGGTTGGT
>DAWS01000127.1:7941-8960 GCA_002506025.1 Euryarchaeota archaeon UBA111
CCTGAAGCGCCAAGTGGTATGCCGGGAGTTGAAACATCATTGCCTGTCATGCTGAATTATGTCAATCAGGGCAGGTGTTCACTAGAAGATGTGACTCGCTGGATGTCTACCAACGTTGCCGATTGCTATCAGATGATTGGCAAGGGAAAATTAGAGGTCGGTTATGATGGTGACGTTGTCTTGGTCGACATGAATTACTGCGCGGTTGTTGAGGATAAGAACTGCTGGGCAAGAGTTGGTTGGAATCCATTTAGTGGCAGAGAATTAACCGGCTGGCCTGTGTTAACTGTTGTAGAAGGTGTGCCTGTATTCGAGCGGTCCGAAGGAACTGGACAAAAAGGCCGAATTCTGGTTGAGCCTGGTGAGGTTGGAAAACCACTCTTGATGGAACCATGGAAATAGGCTTAATCGGGCCGAAAACCATGATTTTGGAAATAAACATAAATACTGTTCAGCGATAATTTCTATCAAGGAGATTTTATGAGTAGTCTAGAGGATACATTTGGTAGTGGCTATCAGCAAATAATTATTGGATTTGTAGTATTTATTTTGGGGGCATTTTGGGGCGGCATTGAAGCTGACGGAAATATGACTGCCTCCGATGTTTATTGGCCGGCATTAACCATGCTGGCAGGTGGGATGATTACCCTGCTTGGGATATCATTTGGCTCTGAACATGAGGATGACAGGACTAACGACCTCAAAGATGCAATCGCTGATTTAACAGAGCGACTAGACAAGCTTGTTGCCCTAACCACTGGTAAGGATTCAGAAGAATAATATCACAAGTTGTATAATTCACCATACTTCTTCTCTACATAATTAATGAAGGGTTGAGGGGTTGGTGGCTTACCAGTTGCATTTTGAATAAGTTCACTGGGAGTAAACTTGCTACCCTCTTGATGGATTTTCGCCCGTAACCAGTCTAACATAGGTTGCCAGTTACCACTTTCGACGATATCATCAACATCACCTAATTCTTCGCCCATTGCGTCAAGAAGTTGGGCTGCGTATAAGTT
>DAWS01000127.1:9294-12061 GCA_002506025.1 Euryarchaeota archaeon UBA111
CCTAAAGTATATGTTGGGAAATATCCGAACGCAGCCATAGACCAGTGGATGTCTTGTAAACAGCCTAATCGGTCTTCTGGCACCTCAATGCCAAACCATTCTTTGAACATCTCATTCCACGTAACTGGTATCTCGTCAACTGAAAGATTGTCATTGAAAATCTTCTTCTCAAGTTCATATCTCAACATAATGTGTAAATTATAAGTGATCTCATCGGCTTCCACACGTATGAAGCCTGGCTCAACGCAATTAGCAATCTTGTTCAGTTCCTCTGGCGTCCAGTCGGGAGATTCTGGAAAGTGTTCTTTGAACCACGGCAATACGACTTTCCAGAATGCTGGCGTTCTGCCAACTTGGTTTTCCCAGAATCTACTTTGGGATTCATGAACGCCCAAGGAGACTGCATCGCCTCGAGGAGTAAATGAATGATTAGCATCTAATCCTTGTTCGTAAAGTGCATGTCCTGTTTCATGCATAACAGCATAAAGACAAGAAAATGGATCTTTTTCATCAAACCTTGTGGTAAATCTAGTATCACCCGGCCACAAACCCGCAGAGAAGGGGTGGGTTGATGCATCCATTCTTCCAGCTTCGAAATCGAAACCCGTAGCGCTGGAAACTAATTTGCAAAACTCGGTTTGAGACTCGACTGGGAAGGTTAACTCACTCGGCAAAGTGGGATCTGGAGTGACTTTTTTTGCCGCCATTATTTTCTGTAGTAATGGCACAAGTTTGCTCTTCAAGCCATCAAATAATGGGTCGTAATCACTAACCTTCATACCGAACTCATACTCATCAAGTAAAACATCATAGCGGGTGCTCTCCACACCATAATAATCGATTTTCTCATTAGTCATGGAGATCAACTTCGCTAGATGTGGCTTGAATTTAGCGAAGTCTGAATCAGCACGGGCTTCCTGCCATGCAACTAGAGCTTGTGAGCGGGCGAGAGCAAACTCAGCGACAAATTCTGACGGTAGTTTAACTGCCTTGTCATAACGGCGTCTGATTTCTCTGATGTTGGCGCGCTGGTCGTCGTCCAATGTCTCATCTGCCTCCAATTCTGCAATCATTGTTGCAAATCCGTCATCGGTGATTCGGCTATGTTGCTCTTTGGCCAACCAAGACATAATTTCCGACCGGGCTTTGCCACCCTTTGCTGGCATGATAGTCTCTTGGTCCCAGCCTAAGTGTCCTTGTATCGCACCAATTTTGTGAATGTCCTTAACACGTTCAATAAACAAATCATAATTCGCCATGATGTCTGCAATAATTACCCCCTCAATAAGGTAACCACTTACCAAATTTAGGGCAATGTCGCACACACATTCAAGACCTCGACAGTAATGCATCTAACCATGGCGAAGAAGCAGCAGGATAACCCTGATGACAGTCGCCTAGAATCAGACGAAGACCTCGATGATGTCGTCGATTCGGTAATCGGTGCAGAGGAAAATTCGAAAGAAATCACAGACGCCGGAACTGAAGAAGTATCGATAGAAGAACTGCTGGCCACATCGGCAAAAATGGTGGTAGAAACCTGTATGGACATCAGGCGGGGAGAAAATGTGCTCATTGTTTGTGACCCGACTACAGGAGACATTGGCCAAGCACTGCATGAGGCAACAATCAAAAAATCCGAACGTGTTTTGCTTATCGTAATGCCCAAGGCGAAACATCACGGAGAAGAGCCCCCTACTCCAGTGGCAAATCTAATGCGTCAGCAACAGGTAGTGCTTGCACCGACCAAATATTCTCTCACTCACACTAGGGCCGTCAGGCAGGCAGTGCGCGACGGTGCCAGAGTGGCAACTATGCCCGGTATTACCAACGATATGTTCACCCATGGCGGAATGGCGGCTGATTTCAATAAAATCAAGAAACGAATTAGTAACCTTGGGCCATATTTCCGCCGGCGAAGAATTGTCAATGTAAAATCCAAAGAAGGCACAGACATCACTTTTGAAGTCAACTGGCGGGACTGGAAACTAGATGATAATGGAATCTGTAATCGACCAAGAATGCTTACAAACCTGCCTGCTGGTAAAGCGTTTATCATGCCCCGTGAAGGTACCATGAATGGTATTTTAATCATTGATGGATCATGGGATTCAACGTTGCTCGATGAGAAAATCGAATTGCAAATAGAAGACGGAATGGTAGTCGATGTCAAGGGTGGTCAAATTGCTGCTAACATCAGACAGGAGTTTGGTGAAGTAGCAAAAAAACTGCGCACTAAAGACCGTGAGAATGTTTGGACAGTTGCTGAATTTGGCTTTGGAATGAACGACCAAGCAAGGATGGGAGGTAACGTCCTTGAGGATGAGAAAAGACTTGGAACATGCTACTTCTCCATCGGTGACAATTCTGCGCTTGGTGGCTCTTCAGCAGTGGGAATTCATATTCCGGGTGTCCTAACCAACCCAAGCGTGTGGTTAGATGATTCACAGGTTTTACAAGAAGGTGAATTTATCCTTGATATCTGAATCAGTTTAGATTCTGCGAACCGCACACTGGACAAAATCGCCAATATGGGTCTATTCCAATCCTGCAACTGCGACAACTAACTCCCGAGCGAATTGTTGGTTGCACAACTTGATTCAACGCTGGTTGCTGGTTTATTTGCGGCGGTGGTGACATTGGCTGGGGCATAATTACTGGTTGTGGCTGAACATTTTGTGGAGGTATTGGGCGTGGCTGGATATTTTGAGGCGTTGTTACCTGCGGAGGCATTGCATTTTGCTGCGCATTAGGTCGAGATTCGGTT
>DAWS01000051.1 GCA_002506025.1 Euryarchaeota archaeon UBA111
TCAGGTTTCCAGATTATGGTTATCGTTGCGCTGAATGCATGCGTAATGGTGCTGCGGCGTGATGACCCCAAGCATGATTGGTATCAGCCCACTTTCAAATCGCCATTTTATCCATATGTGCAGATCTTTGGGATTATTGCTGGTGGCACTCTTGTCGCATTGATGGGTTCAAAAGCAATAATTGGTGCTGTTGCTGCACTAATCCTTGGAGTTGCGACCTACCAAATATATGGCAAGAAGCATTACTCCGGCATCAAGGAGTGAAACTTTGGCACAAGTTTTGGTCTAGTATCTATAACTCATGCAGTTCGATTCCAAGAACCGTCTGCTCCTACATTCCAGTACTGTATCTCGCCACTAACATCGACATACCAACCACTTGCTCCTTGCTGACTTGGAACAATGGCTTGCATAACACCTAATCTTCCTGCTTCAGTAGCAAGTCGAGTAACCTCGGCAGGTGCTAATGTTGGTCTGTTGTTGAGTGGTGTCGTCGATGCTACTTGGACCGGGATATTTTGCGGCGCAGGTGGTTTATTTCTGACCGGCTCGGCTGTTGGTTCCTCGTCGTCCTCGTAATAATCGTCTTCATCGTCATAGTCGTCGTCTTCATATTCACCATCATCAAACCACTCGGCATCATCAGGCTCGTAATTCGCTCTTCTGACTAATACCACCATTGTTGTCAGAATTAACCCAAGTAATACTGCTGCAATCGTCATTGCCGTATTGGTTGAGCCTATCGCACCGCCAAGCAGAACCGATTCAACATCAAAGAAAGCCTGTGTTACCAAACCGTTCCATGTAATGCTGCATGAACGGTCTAACCCCGATTTAGAAATATCTAATTCCCAGGTATCAGAGGTAATGAAACTGTCCGAACCAGAGGTGCAACTTATGGTAGTATTTTCTGGTTCAACAGCAACTTTGTTGTTGTTAATATCAACTCCATACACCCTCAGCAAAGCAATATCGCCCTGTTTATAATTGCGACTTTCAATTTCGCCAAAGATTTGCACTGGTTGACCCGGTTGGACTGTAAGTGGAATGGTATGCTGAGCATCGTCTTGGAAAAATGTTAGGCTATATTCACCGGAAACATTGCCCGTGAAAGTCCAATAACCTCGACCAGCGATTGAAGGCACAAACTCACCAATAGTTGAGTTCAGGTTGGTTGAGACGGTTTCAGCAGGAGCAAGGTTTCCTCTTGAATCGGAAATCTCGATGAAGATATCGGCCTCAACGCCCGACTCTACAATGAATCCGGAATCAAAGTTCGTAAGAATCTGCCTAGCTTCACCAGCAGAGACAGTGAGTGATACTACAGAAAATACTCCCGCAGCGTTGGCTTGGATCTCATGACTACCAATGGTAGTTGGAATCCAATTGTAATCGAGGAGTGACATAGTCAAAGTTTGATCTTCTCCATCAATAGTCCAGTTTACAGAGATATCGTTTAGTTGGTTACCATATGAATCGAAGAATCTTGGATTCAAATCGAACGGCTGATCGATCGGAATCTTTAGACCCTGACCATCAAGTTCAATCTTTGCCAACGCACCAAAACCTACTTGTTCGATTAGTTGTGAATCAAATAACACGCCAGAAGCATTGTCAAACCAAGTCCCTCGCACAGCATAAGCGCCAACAGCATTAGGGACCAAAGTGTAATAATCGCCTTGTGAAGATAATGCTGATTCATTACCAATCAGCACTTCAATAGTCCCATTGACATTCCATAAATTGCCAGCCAAGTCGAAGGCCTGTACGACGACCGTTGACTGCTGTCCTACCGCAAGTTTGTGCGGTGTCATGACAACTCTAGTATCGATCGCCAAGCCGTGTTGAACGGTTACTGTAGCGCTCGAAATAATGCCCGAATCGTCAACTGTTATGCCGTGGCTTCCCATGGTCATTGGCGTCCAATAAACTCGACCATCCTCTTCACTAATTGTTCCGGACGTGACTGTGAAATTAGTTATTGGCGGTGTTATCAATCCAGAAAACCCGCCGCTGTCGGTTCGGAATGCAGCCAATTCGTATTTTTCACCAGCAATGTAGACATCCTGATTTGGTATGATTGCCAAACTTGAGGCTGTTGCATCGGCTGGAACTACTCTGATTGTTCCTGTGCCAGATATTGGCCCGGCTGAGACTGTCACGTTCCAGTAGCCAGGGTGAGATGCATAGTAAAAGCCGGTATTGTTAACGCTGCCATTCTCAACAAACCAAAGTTGCGGACCGGCCAAACTCGCATCCATTGAGTAACCGTTGGCATCGAGCAAAGTTGGTGTGAGTTGTATTGGAGAACCACTGCGAACTATGATGTCATTATCAAAGGTAAACTGGTATGGCGAACCTGCTGCAACTGTCACTACCGCCGTTGCTTCCATCTGGTATAACCTAGCAGTCAAATGATAGTCTCCGGTATCGAGTGGTATCCACACAGGATTTCCTTGGCCAAAGTACTCCCCATCGATGCTCCATGCGGCCTGATCTGTTGGGCTGGGATTACCCCTAGCATCCAACAAATTTGCAGTGAGAATATTGTTTTGTAAAACCTGTCCTGAATTTATTGACACTTCTATTGATTGACCAATCCCTGGAGTCACTGTGATATTGAATTCATCTGTTAGATTGGTATGCCTAGCCTGTATGGTGATTACTCCAGAATTCCACGGGTAAAATGTACCCTCGGCAGTAATGGTACCATTGGTTGATGACCAAATTATGTCTCCGGCGACTTCACTATTGACAGAATCATAGAGTTTTGCCGAGAATGTTACAACCTCATCAGCACTCATTATGTAAGTAGGCGGCGTTATCTGTACTCTGACAGCGGAACCGCTTTCCATAAGGTGATGTTGCTCATCAAGCAGGTGTTGATTGGCATAATTACTAGAGGTCGAACTGACGCAAACCAAGATTACAATCATGGTCATGAGCGCCTTTTTGAGCATTGTATCCCCCCTATTCAGTCCACTCTATCCAATCAGCAGAACCGGCTTCTCGGTAATACCAGATGCCATCCTCTGTTTGACCCCACTCGGTGCCGTCTTCCTCGACTCGATAATCTGCCATCCAACTAGTATCCTCTTCCTCTTCCTCTCCCTCTGGCTCAGGCTCCGCCTCTTGACTAGGTGGCGTCGGAGGTGGAGTTGGCACAGTTGGCGCTTGACTTACTCTTGGTTGAGAAAAGTCTCTGGCAACAGGGGTTGT
>DAWS01000034.1:0-2286 GCA_002506025.1 Euryarchaeota archaeon UBA111
AATAGACTATCTAGGTTTAGTTGATGATTATGATGCTATAAGATCATTGATTGCTAAATCCATCGCCGGTTTTGAAAATTACAATGAACGCGTACGACAGGAAAATGGCTTCAACCTACCAAACCCACCAAAAGATGATAGGGAATTTGATACAATGGATGGTCTTGCAAGTTTCTCAATTAATAATTTGCCTGACGTCACTTTGCAAGATGGAGAGTTTGTAATGATGACAATAAGGTCTCATGACCAATATAACACCACGATATACGGTCTTGATGATCGCTATCGTGGGATAAAGGGCAATAGACGAATCATAATGATGAATCCCGATGATATGTTAGAATTACAAATTAAAACCCGTGATGTTGTTGATGTCATCAGCCACTATAATGGAGCTACCATCAAGTCCAGTGAATGGACTGTAATTCCATACAAGATTCCAAAAAGGAACATTGCAGCATACTTCCCAGAGGCAAACGAGTTAGTGCCACTGGAATCTACAGCAGATACATCAAATACTCCTACCTCAAAGTGGATTATTTGTACCATCAGTGGTCAAAATTCCGCGTCTGAGGAGGAGTGATATTGACTAAGGGATATGTTGAATTCTTCTTCTCTAACGCAAAATTTAGGAGACTATGGGCAGCATCGGTTATCTCGCTCCTAGGCGAATGGTTCAACACCATTGCACTGTTCTTTTTGATATTAGAATACTCAGGCTCAGAATTTCTTCTTGGAGTATTGTTTTCTGTTAGAATGGCACTGTTTGCTTTATCTCAACCAATAAATGGTCTCCTAGCAGACCGCATGAGCCGCAAAAAACTGATGCTTTGGGCGAACATATTCCAAGTATTTCTGGCACTCTCCTTCTTATTTGTTGATGGTGAGGAAGATATGTGGTGGCTTATTGCTATGTCAGGTTTAATGATGCTTCTGCATGGAGTTTACGTTACCGCAGAGAGAGCGGCCCTGCCGAATATTGTTGATGAGGATGATTTGATTACCGCCAACGCAATCGATAGTGCGTCGTGGTCTACTGCACTCTGTGTTGGTGCAATGCTAGGTGGTATTGTTGTCAGTATTTGGGGAACCGATCTAGCATTCATAATTGATTCATACACATTTTTATTGTCGTCATTATTGCTAATTCCATTAACTTTTGAGCAAAAGTATGACGAGACAGTAAGAGGTCCAATTATCAAGACTGCATTTAGCAATATCAAAATTGGTTGGTCGCGAATCTACCATGACAAAAAGTTGTTAAGAATTGTATTTGCTAAGTCATCGTGGAATTTAGCAGGAGCTGGTCTTGCCGGAGTATTCCTAGTCTTGGCTGGCGGAAATCTAACTGGCTATGGTGCAGCCTTCGGTTTTGGTTTGTTTTTCTTTGCTCGTGGCATTGGGACAGGTATTGGTCCACTCATTGCTCGAGCAGTTTTCAAGGATCGAACAAAGTGGCCATCTTTAATTGGAATACTCGTATCAATATCTGGGTTCTTCTATTTCCTAGTCGGTATCACTTTGGAGATATACTTGCCCCTTACTGTGGCATTAATCATATTGGCACATTCGGCAAGTGGTGGCAATTGGGTTTTATCTACTGTGCTAACTCAAATGTGGGTCGAAGATGAGGTAAGAGGTAGAGTATTTTCGATGGATATGCTAATTCTTGGTGGAACTGCGGCATTTTCCACAACAATTGCTGGATATTTAGTGGAATATCAGAATCTTTCATTGCGAACAGGTTTTATTTCATTTTCCTTGATTATGGTAATGTGTGGACTGATTTTCACTTATTGGCGACCCGACCTACAAATTGTTTCTGAGCAATAGCCTCAAAGAATTCCGGCGTTTGCATATGCATATGGAGGCTGAATGGAGTGTTCTGCGGAACAGTTTAGTTCAGGGCATACCAGATACACTACCTGAACATCCAGGTTTTGATGAAAGCGTCGACCATGCACCTGCGAGGAGGCAAGTTCTAAATGATGATGAGAAGATTTTAGCGCTGAAGAATGCCTTGAGGTATTTCGATTCAGAGTTTCATTCGAAACTAGGTGCAGAATTTCTAGAAGAGTTGGAAACATTTGGTCGCATAACCATGCAAAGGTTCAGACCTGTTGAATATGCCATGAAGGCCTACCCCATTAACGCTTATCCAGCAAAATCAACTCAAGCAGCATCGATCATGTTGATGATTATGAATAATCTAGACCCTGCAGTAGCTCAATTTCCCCATGAATTAATCACCTATGGAGGTAATGGTTCAGTATTTCAGAATTGGGC
>DAWS01000034.1:2691-9299 GCA_002506025.1 Euryarchaeota archaeon UBA111
TGTTCCCATCGAATAGTCATGCACCAAGAGTAGTGGTTACTAATGGCATGGTAATACCAAACTATAGTAGCCGTAGCGATTATGAGAAGATGAATTCCTTGGGTGTTTCACAATATGGCCAAATGACTGCGGGCTCTTACATGTATATTGGTCCCCAAGGGATTGTTCACGGAACCACAATTACACTGCTCAACGCCGCTAGAATGCACCTAAATTTACCTCCTGAAAGGGATTTGGCAGGCATTACATTTGTCACTTCAGGCTTGGGCGGAATGTCCGGTGCCCAAGCAAAGGCAGCAGTTATTTCAGGCGCAGCATGTATTGTGGCTGAGATGAATGAGCATGCTGCCATAAAACGCTACGATCAAGGTTGGTTAACTAATATCTCGCGCGACATTGACGAGTCAATTGATTTGATGGTTGACGCTGCTCAGCGTCGAGTTCCAATTTCTATTGGCCATATAGGTAACATAGTAGAATTATGGGAGCGAATTGTTGAAAGAGATATACATGTAGATTTGGGCAGTGATCAGACCTCCCTGCACAATCCGTATCAAGGAGGGTATTTTCCTGCAGACTATTCATATCAAGAAAGCTCGTTAATGATGTCAAATGACCCAGAAAAGTTTGCCCAAGAAATCCAAAAAACACTGATTAGACATGCAGATGCAGTAAATACGCTTTCTGACCGTGGAATGTTCTTTTGGGACTATGGTAATGCCTTCTTGTTGGAAGCGTCCAGAGTTGGTGCAGATGTTCTCAAACCAGACGGTAATTTCAGATATCCAAGTTACGTTGAGGATATTATGGGTCCAATCTGCTTTGATTATGGATTTGGACCATATAGATGGGTGTGCACCTCAGCCAGCCCTGCTGACCTAGCTAAAACAGATAAAATTGCAAAAACTGTTTTAGAGAATTTGGCTGAGTCAGCATCACCAAGTATCCTACAGCAATTGACTGATAACATACGTTGGATAGAACAGGCTGGGGAAAATGAATTAGTTGTCGGAAGCCAAGCAAGAATCTTGTATGCTAACGACGAGGGAAGGCGCAAAATTGCTCTAGCTATGAATGAAGCAATAGCCAGTGGTGAAATCTCAGCACCAATCGTGCTTGGACGAGACCACCACGATGTATCAGGAACTGACAGTCCCTATCGAGAAACGGCTAATATCAAAGACGGTTCGATGTTTACTGCTGATATGGCTGTGCAAAATTTCGTTGGCGATGCGTTTAGAGGAGCAACCTGGGTAAGTCTGCACAATGGTGGCGGCGTTGGGTGGGGAGAAGTGATAAACGGTGGTTTTGGTATGTTAATCGATGGTAGTGAGGCGGCTAAGAAGCGTATTGAATCTATGTTGCACTGGGATGTAAACAATGGAGTCGCTCGTCGAGCATGGGCGCGAAATCCCGGAGCGATAGCAGCAATAAATCAGGCAATGTCCGAAAATAATCTACTCAAAGTGACATTACCTAATTTGACAGACGATTCGATCTTTGATGAAATAATGAAGTGATATTATGGCGCAAACAGTAACACTTGATGGTAATACAATTTCATCGGCTGAGGTCATGGCGGCGGTCAATGGAGATGCCATTATTGAGTTGACAGAAGGGGCATGGAACCGCATAATTGCAGCAAGAAATACAATCGATGAGATTTTACAGTCTGATGAGACCGTATATGGAATCAACACTGGTTTCGGTTCTTTGGTAAATACGAAAATTGCCTCAGAACAATTACAAGAGTTGCAATTAAATCTGGTTAGGTCTCACGCTACAGGCCTTGGAGATTTGATGGAAGTTAATGCTGTTAGAGCGATGATGATAGCCCGAATAAACTCATTCGCTAAGGGCTTTTCAGGCGTCCATCCTAATGTAGTTCAGCAGTTAATCGATTTTGTTAACCTTAGGATTACCCCTTGCGTACCTCGCATAGGTAGCCTTGGGGCTAGTGGCGACTTGGCGCCTTTATCTCACATGGCACTTGCACTAATCGGTGAAGGAAACGTAATTGATGATGAAGGAAATATTCACGATACTCATGATGCCTTGACCGCAAATGGATTAATTCCTGTGGAGTTACACGCTAAAGATGGCTTATCACTGATTAATGGGACCAGCCAAATGCTAAGCTACTCTGTGTTATCACTTGACATATTGGATAATTTATTGCCAATTGCTGATGTGATTTATTGTGCTAGTCTTGATGCATACCAAGGTACTATGAAACCTACCGATATTAGAGTTCATAATGCAAGACCACATCCTGGTCAATTAACTGTTGCAAAACGCATCAGAGAAATAATAGCCGACTCGACGATTCAACAATCGAATATGGATTATAAGAAAGTGCAAGACCCATATTCCTTCAGGTGTGCGCCCCAAGTTCATGGTGCGGTTTACGAAGCACTACTTGGGATGCAATCTACTATCTACATCGAACTAAACAGCACTACAGACAATCCACTTGTTTTTGCTGATGCACCCAAGTTGGGTGACAGAATTGTCTCTCAGGGCAATTTCCATGGGGAAATTCTCGCGCTCTGTGCCGATAGAATGTCACTAGCACTGTTCGAGCTAGGTTCTATTTCTGAACGACGCATGGACCAATTATTAGACTCAAGTAAGAGTGGCCTCACTCCATTCCTCGCCGCAGACAGTGGATTGGAATCTGGCTTGATGATTGTTCAATACAGTGCAGGAGCAGCATTAGCGGAATTGCACGGACATGCAGCGCCAAGAACAGCGTTCTCGACCAGTACTTCTGCGGGTCAAGAGGATCATGTCAGCATGGGAGCAACAGCATGTTGGAATCTATACCAAGCGTGTACTAGAATTTCTGAGGTCTTGGCTTGTGAACTGTTAATCGCTAGCGAAGCACTATCGCAGCGTGATCAACAATCGTCTCCTATTGTTAATTCTTTAATCAAATTAGTTAGGAACATTGCTCCAATACTAGACGGTGACCGCGCAACGAGTGCTGAAATCAATAAAATTGCCAAATACTTGAGAGATGGGGCTTGGCTAGCGCGTATTGAAGCTGAAAATAACAAGTTGTCAAGATGAGGAATAGTACTTCTTTTCTAACTCATCCAAACCTGTCAATTGTCTGACTCTAAACATATCTACTGCTATTTGTGATGCATCTAATGCGCCGTGATTTTCATGAATAAACCGTTCTAGTTCTGTTGCTCGTCTTACATCTTCTTCAACTAATTTATACAATTGATATGCGTGATGATTTTCATATGCTAATGCCGGTTCGATTGCTGAAACATCTAAACCCATGCGACGCCATTGTAAAATGCGTTTGACTAAAATTTCTCTGGTAAAGCCCAGTTCTGGCAACTTTGCCAAGTATGCTAATCTTGGACCGCCATCAATACCTAATTCATGCTGGTATGGTATGTCGTTAGACTCCTCATTTGTCGATGATTCTTCTTTAACAGAAACCGAATCAGGAGATTTAACGACTAATTTTTCAGTCAAATATTGTAATTTTACTATCCATTCAGAATCAAAAGCCAACGTATCAATACAGATTGCTAGAACAATACCTTGAGTTTTTATATGGTCAAATAACGATGATAGCGCCCTAATTAATTCATCAAGATCGGCCTCAGTGGCAATCAATTCTAATCCGTCTAGGATAAAGAAACAATTTAACGTAGTCTTATCCGCTGTGATAAGACTAGATATTTCCACTATATCTGGACGGATTGAATTAGTTGATTTTTTGTCGGTGACCCAGTAATTGGACACCTTTGATAAGTCTAATTTTTCAATAAGGCGTCGTGTTGGTAATCGAGTCAAAAGTGTGAACTCAAATTCATGATTAATATCCATCAATAATTCAATATCCGCAGTGAACCGGTCGTAATTGGTAAATTCATAGAGATATACACAACCACGACTTACCTCCATTGGGTCACCTGATTACGAATAAGACCAATCATATATACATTTGAGCCTGTTTTGCCTGTCAATCATTATATCATGGGTTGTATTCCCATAATTGGGTGTGGCAGTGTCAGATACCGAAACTAAAGATGTCCCAATGGCAGAATGTGGCTCATGTAGAGCAATTATTCCACTAGATTCCAAGAAATGCCCAGAATGTGGTATTGGATTTTCTGGTGTTTCAGATGAAGCCTTGGGCGAATGTGGTGCATGTAACTCATTGGTCCCACTCGATTCAAAAAGTTGCCCAGAGTGTGGGGTATTCTTTGTTGCCGATGATGTATTATCTGTACTTAGTGAATGGTTTGAGAATACAGGTATAGAAGCGCGCAAGTTGTTTTCTAAATTCGATTCAGATTCGGATGGTTCCATTGATGCTGAGGAATTAAAGGATGGACTGCTCAAAATGAAATTAGCCGATTTGCCCCCCTCCCAAATTGATCGACTGATATCTCAGGTTGATACTGACAACGATGGTGTGATAAGCCTCGATGAATTAGTAGCCGCCATTTCTGGGGAGGAACCTGAAGAGGTTGAATCAGTGGACACTATTGCTACCAAGCAATACTCAGAGAATGTAGTTGAGAGAATTACAAAGAAATACTCTATTGAGGATAAGGCTGATTTCCTATCGTATGCCGCATCTTTTGATGAAAATGACAATGACTATCTCACCGAGGCAGAGTTGAAAAAGGCTGCTGAGGCATATTCAGATGAGACCACAACTGAAAATGACACAATTACTGATGTAGCAGAGAGTACAGAATCCGAGTCAGTCGAATCTGAAGAAAATGAGCCTGAAGATGTAGGTGAAATTGAAGCTGATGATGTTGATTCAGAAGAGAATACTGACGAAAATATGGATGTTGGCGATGAGGTTTCTGATGACGATGAAGATAAGGAAGACCAATCAGTTGAACAGCAGCATGATGATGTAGAAGAATCTGAAACTACCTCAGATGAACATCTCAGAACATTGGTAACCGCAGCAGTTGACCAAGATATGACCATAAGGTCAATGTTTGAATCTATGGATTTAGACGAGAATGGGCTTATAGATGGACCCGAATTACAAAAAGGTATCAGCAGTATCGTTGGCGATTACCTCTCTCCAGGCGATATTATGGGAATTATCTCTTTGGTCGACAAAGACTCCAACGGTCGAATTGATGCATTTGAATTGATTGAGGTCATTGAATCAATGGAAATTGAAATTGAGTCAGATGTGGCAGTAAAACCAATTGACTTACTAACTGACTTCATGGATTCTATGGAAATTAATCCTGGCTCATTTTTCCGTAAACTCGACAAAAATGGTGATGGAAAAATCAACCGCATCGAGTTATCTGAAGCACTAAAGGAGCAGGCCAATGATGATGCTGATGATGAAACAATTTCTGAATTAATTAGCATGTTCGATGAAGATGGAGATGAATCGATAGATTTGATTGAGTTTATCAGCACACTAGAAGAAGAAAGCCACGAGGAACCTGATGAAGAGTCATCGCTCTCCGTACCCAAAGAGTTCCCCTCAAAGTGGCAAAAGCGAATGATTTCTAAGCGTTGGAAAGATGTAGTCTGGCCATTAATTCATACCGGATTTGCATTCTTTATTCTCCTGTGGGTCGTCAACGGAACATTGGCTCCGTTCGTAGATGGCAACGGTGGAACGGTGATTCTTGACACTGAATTTGGCCAGACCATCGGTGATGACAATACCGTATACGTCAACGGTGATCCATATCCGTGTAATGATGAGATTCAGATTGGTGGATGTGAGAATTCATTAACTCCATTTGCTGGCGAAGACGGAGAGTTATCTATGCCTGCAGGCTTTTATTGGGACGGAATACTCTTTATCATTCTAGGCGTAGTAGGTTTGATTGGAAGTTTGTTTACTCAGTTATCTCTTGTTCCTGCTTGGCGCGCCAGAGTCAAAGCAATGAGGGACAACGAAGCAGACAAAGAAGAAGTCGCTCAGGCATTGACTGATTCGGATGAAATAGCTAACTCAGAGGACGATGAGATTGACGATGAGTCAAACGATGACGTCGCAGAGAATGATGATTCAGATGACTCAGAAACCGATGAAACTGCTGATGAGGATTATGAAGAAGATGAAATCGATATTGGTTCGTTTATTGGATTGATGCTGGAAGACGAGGAGGTCTTTGGAACTATAATCGAATTCGACGATGAGGAAGGTTTAGTCACCATCGAAGAAGATGGCACAGGTGACCTTGTCACAGGTTATCAGGAAGACATGTTCATTGAAGATTGAGATGACAGAAGACACTCTGAATCAATTTACTGGCATGGCATATTGTCCAGTCTGTGGAAGTTTAGAGAAAAAAGGTACATTTCGTTGTTTGGGCTGTGGAGCATTTCATTCGAATGCTCACTTAGTGGATCGAGAACCCCCTCCACCAGAAGAAAAAATTACGCCAGTTGAGACTCAAAATATCAATCCATTAGCATACTCGATGGGACCCAATCAGAAAATATTGGAAGAAGAGTTTGAACAAAGTGACGACGTAGTTGATTGGGAAGGCGGTTCAACTGATTTTACGTTTGAAGATGATACGGAAATACCGAGAAAGATTGAGAAAATCAATTTGGATGATAACATTGAAGAATTATGA
>DAWS01000034.1:9712-10059 GCA_002506025.1 Euryarchaeota archaeon UBA111
TTTTCATGGTGGGCTCGGAGAGAATTGAACTCTCGATCTTCGCCATGTCAAGGCGACGTCATAACCCCTAGACCACGAGCCCTATGTTTTGCCGTGTAATCGCGTATATTAAACCACATCGGTGAGTAAAGCTAACTGACAATTTTTGAAATTTTGCCACTACAGTTTTCCTGCGAGCAAGAACCAGCCATTCTTGTTCTTCCATTGGCCATGGTAATTAGTGAACCATTTTTGATGGGCCCATACGTTTTGCACTTCAAGCAATAACCAGAAACCTCAGACATAACTAACAAACCTTCCACTTATCGGATTACTATCAATACTTCGATGCCAACTGTTTTGTTTTT
>DAWS01000042.1:0-722 GCA_002506025.1 Euryarchaeota archaeon UBA111
AAGTTTACTGCCGAACGAAAAGGTGAAGCAACACAGCCAGATGTTGACCCTTATTGGAATCGTGATTTTGGCTGGGGTCTAGTGGATGCTTACGAAGCGGTTAAGCTATCTTTAGAACTCAAGAATCAAAATCTTACAGGTGAAATCGATGTTCACACGCAAGTTCACATCGATTCAGTTGAGGTTGACAACCAATCTGGCCTAACAGTTTACAATGGAATTGCTTGGAACCAAATTGGCTCAGTTAATGCTGTAGAGTATCGAATCAATGGTGGGAATTGGATGTCAGTTGCCTTTGAAGAGACAAATGGTTCTCTCGGTGCGCTAGAGAGATTTGGATGGTCCATTGCTATTGATACGGATAAACTCCCATCAGGTAATAACACATTGGAGTTTAGGGGTCTTAGTGATGAGGGACAATCGTTACCAGTGATAATCACTGTATCAGGCCTAGGTGAAAGCAGTGGTCACTCGGAGTCATGGTTTGAGTGGCTTCATTTAGATTTTATTTTCGTTGCATTATTCACTATAGTTGGTCTAATTCTTTGGTTTGGTAGAACTAACAATCCTGAGACATTGACACTTGATAGCAATGAGTCAATTGATAAGGTCTTGAAGGATGATGTGGATATTGCTTCTGTGGTTGATGCTGAACTCCTTGAAGGAACGTAAAGTGTGGTGATTTCATTGTTTTTGGCTAATAATTCTACGGAACCAACCAC
>DAWS01000042.1:1107-2915 GCA_002506025.1 Euryarchaeota archaeon UBA111
GCATAGTATCTGTTGAGCATGGGATTGTGATTGAATTATGTCATTATTGATGCCAACGGTATACTTTTCCTCTGGCTTCATAATATCATTTCTTTTCCCGCGTCTGCCAATTATTCTGGTAACCAGAGGTAAAGGCTTCAATACCTCATTTCCAGAACATCCAGATCCAATCCCACTATCTCCAAAGCTAACTCAGCGCGTCCTTCACATGAGAATGATCTACTGGATGGGTTTTGTTGTAGCGACAATTCCTCTATTGTTTGGCCTAGCATCAATAAAGTGGGGTAATGCTGCCTTTGGTTTTGGACTATGGATTTCCTCTGGATGGTATATTCTTTCCCGGTTACAAACTTTTGTTGGGGGTCAAAAACCCCCCTGGACTTTGGGCATGGCACAGCGATTACAGGTAGTCATGGATGATGCTAAGAGTGAGGCTAAATGTTGTGATAATCCGCTACCACAATGGGATATCATGGCAGTATCGTGCACAACGTGTAGTAAGGTATTGGATGCCATGCCCAGGCCAGACTTGGGAAGAAAGCGGTTAGACGGTTTTTTCCTTGGCACAACACGATTGCTACTCTCTGATGGCTACCCGATTATTTCCAGCGATGAAGACAAACGGTCTGAAGTAGATGATTCCGAGGAGTAAGAACCCTACAAAACTCAAGTGATTTCAATTACTATTTCAGCAATATTTGATAATTGATTGAATTAGGGTCAACTTATGGCGAGGGCGGGTCGTAAAAAACCGTTTAGCGCTCGACTATGGTTGACTATAGTAGCTCTGTGTCAGGTTTTTCTTACACCCTTGATAGCATTTACATTGACATACCTGTTTGATTTCAGTTTTTTCGGCGAAAGCATCAACATCACATTCCAAAAGGAAATGATTCCGTGGATTACCGCTGCTTCATTGATGTACGGAATGGTTGCATTATTCTTGGCGTTAATAATTGGTGGCTACACCCCTCTAACTGTTATTGAGAGCGGCGGCTGGGTCAAATTTTTGCGCTTCTCACGCTCACAGAGAAGTGCTAGACAGAGGCGGGTCGCACGACAAAATTACGCTAACTCACCGCACGGCCAAATAACCGTCCTTGCTCATCAACGCTGGCAACAGGGTCATTCAATTATTTCAACGCACGGCGGGCTAATTTTACTAGCAGTACCATTCCAAGTTTTGCTTGCAACTCTACCGTTAGCAATGGTATTGATGGTTCCAGATACCGTAATGCGTGAGAATCGTCGGTTGGAATTAGCACTGATCCTATACATATTCACTCTCAGTATTGTTATGAAATATTATCCAAAAGTAGCAAGCAAATACATAGGTATCGCCTCATTCACCAGAAAATGGCTAATTTCGATGACAAAAATATCATGGCTGGCTCCAGTGCTTATCCTCTGGATGATGGGTAGGATGGCAAGTGTAGTGGTCCTTGGCTGGATTGGTTCGGATATAGATTTGAATATTGACTTTGAAAAATCGTTTTTCGAGTCCACACTAAACATAGGTTCGATACCAGAGACCTCATTCCTCGACCTAATTGCTGCGCTAGCAGTGATTCCGCTGGCTACATTCACAACCCTAGCGGTACTTGGTGCAGGGTCTGGAGACCCGCCCGAGTGGATGGTAGAGGATTTGGAACTGCGAGAAACTAAGGAACAGAATTTGGCGAACTCAGTCAACAATCTTGCCAATACAGTCATTGCTCCCGAGATTACTGATACTGTGGCTAAGTTCATTCCTCGACCGGATTCAGTCGAGCATGATCAGAATTATGAGTCAGGTATGGGCGATATTA
>DAWS01000042.1:3310-4663 GCA_002506025.1 Euryarchaeota archaeon UBA111
CCTTGGTTTCGAACACTTCTTTGATGGTGATTTCGGCCAGCAGGACAAGAAACCTTCACACGATGAACCAGCAGTAAGGGGATTAAAGTGAGGAATCAGTTATTTTCATCCTAGACAAACAACAATTACTTTCATCAATTGAATGCTCATGGGATGGTTGTTGATGCTGATGCGAAGACTATCTTCTATTTCCCTCGTAACGCTATTATTATTGCAAACTCTAGCGTTAAATTATGTCCCAGACGCTGAAGCAGCATCAGCACGTGGTGGTTCAAAAGACGACTTCAGTATCTTCAGTATTGAATTGGGTAATGAATCACTATCAACCGAACAGTGGATTCAACCAGACGGTTCTGTTCAAGGATACTTATTACAAAACGATGAGATTGAAGTAATAGTTACAGTTTACAAAGATGGTTCCGTAACCGGGACACAGAAGCAAACTGATGCCAAATTAGAGATTGTTCACCCGATTGGCTTTGTCATTGAAACATTTACTTGGACTACTGATTTGATGCCTGGTGGCGGCAAGGATGAAAATACCATACTTTGGAATCCTCAAGTTGCTCACTCTGTATTGAATACGACAACCAACGAACTAACCGGCGGTCTGATACTCAGAGCATCGGTCAATTTCACTAATGATGATAGAAATGACAATGATATCATGGAAAAGCAAGTTCCTATTGCAGTTCACAAGGACCTAATGGATGGTGAGGCTTCAGGGTCTACAATAACATTTAGACCAGCACGCTATCCAATTGGAGGTGGTGATGCTAACGATTACGGTTCGTGGTACGAAGATTCCGGCGATTCCGCAATAGGCGACTCTCACTGGCGAATGTCGTTGCCGGGAGGTAATACTTATCCATCAAGTGCATTCGATAGACTGGTATATTCATACAGAAACCCAACACAAGATTGCGGTGGAGATGCCCTGGATGTGGGTCTTGGCCAAATCGAAGGTATCTGGGTCTGTCGAGTATTATTCAAATCACAAGAATACATCTCCACCCAAGTGCACTTACAAGCTTGGGGTACAATGGGTGCAGGGGATGCAGCCTACCTTGAATTTTGGAACCAAAACGGCAATTTTTCCGACCCATTGCAATCAGTAAGTTGGGATGTTGCAGCGATTAATCCCAGCCCTGTGCCCGGTCAATGGAAGAATATCTCTTGGGACCCGCAGACTGTTTGGTCGCAAAACCCCGCACTGATGAATCCGGATTTGCTGCTAGGTGGCAATTCTTGGAGTTTTAGTGTGGTGCTGCGTTCTGATAGCTCAGGCGCCACTCAAGGAATGCACTTTGATGACTTTGTCCAGTTCGGGGTCTCCAAGGTAGATGGATACAC
>DAWS01000083.1:0-832 GCA_002506025.1 Euryarchaeota archaeon UBA111
GTTAAGGTATTTGCTCCAAGGTTTTGGGGTCTCCCAGGAAATCCATACCCACCGATTACCTTGCGAAGTATGAGAAAAATAGCTAGGAAGGTAGCGATGTGGCTTGGTGACTGGCAACCAGACGCAATAGTTTGTCATACCATTTGGCCGGTGGCAGAATTGGCCAGCCGCTTAGCGAAGCAGTGGAAAGTGCCGTGGCTGGCTGTCGTACACGGTCACGACTTCGATGTTGGATTGTTGAACCCCAATACCAGTAACCAAATTTTGCGATTAGCAAAAGGTGCCAGCCAGTTAGTCACTGTTTCACAGCGCTTGGATGAGATTGCGGAATCAAAAGAGGTGGAAAACCACGGTGTTATCCGATGTCATACTGCAGTTGAGGACGAGTGGCTGACGCCACCAAAGGGGTGGCGGGGTCGTTGGCGAAAAGACAAGCTGGACATTCTATTTCCCGCAGACCCTAGACGGCCAGAAAAGAATCATTACCTTGCCTTACAGGCCGGAGAAGAGTTAGAAAAACGTGGCTGGGTAGTCGGAATTACTACCCTCAGACAACAGCCTCGCAGTATTGTATGGGACAGAATGCTAGTCGCAGATGCCACTATAATCACTTCGACGAGAGAGTCTGGTCCTCTAGTGGCGCGCGAATCTCTTGCTTGTGGAACACCGGTTATTTCAGTAAACGTCGGTGATGTGGCAGAGTATTTGCCTGAATTTTGCGTTGTTGAGAATTACGATGCAATCGAACTGGCTGATGCTGTTGAACTTGCCTTACAAAATGACTGGAGCGAAGGTTTCTCAGTGTTGGAAGATTATTCCGCAGATTATGTTA
>DAWS01000083.1:1223-3349 GCA_002506025.1 Euryarchaeota archaeon UBA111
GCCGCTGAATATTAGTGCTGGGTTTGATATGAATCCAAAACAGGTAATTGATGCTAAAATTATACACGAGATGAATTCGGCAGCCCTCTGCTTGACGATATCCCACAATTTAGCAAGATGAATTGAGCAAATAAGTAAAAACGCAGAGCTTAGAGTTGAGGCAATTGCTGCTGCATGTAATCCTTTAGCAGTCGAGTTGGCCATTGAACTAATCAACAAAAATCCTATTGTGGTTGCAAAGATTACTACGACAGCAATGAATATCGTGAATTTCCAAGGGTTTTCCCCAGCCTGTAAAGCAGTGTAACTTGGTGTTGCCAATAGTGTCAAACACCAGCCAACAAGTAAAATCATGAATAAATCGGTTGCTGATGCACCGAGACTGCCGTCGGTATACTGTGTTGGAAACGCGATTGGAAGAAGAAATTGAATCAACAAAGCGCCGCCAAATAATCCAACCGGCAGTAAACCAAAACATAGGTCCAGTGACTTTTCAATCGAGGCAGAAAATTTCTCCTTATTATTGCGTCTCTGCCCTAGAATTGGTAACAAGGCGGCGCGCATCGCTTGGGGCACGACTAAACCAGCCAACCAAGCAATTTGTGCGACATGAAATAACGCTGCAGCCTCAACCCCAATTGAGCCTGCGACAATGAATTTCTCAATACGAATTACATAAGGCAAAATTCCTAGGGTAATTGCGAAAGGTAGAGACTCCAAAATTAAGGTTTTATTGTCAATCCAGCACTCTCCCAGGTCCGACCAACCATTATCGTCGGCAGGGCGTAATACCAGTTTGGCAAAAATCAGGGCTGACAACAAACCGATAATTGCTCCTAACAGGAAAGCAAGAGCATACAACTCAACGCTTGTGCTGCCCAAAAAATATAGTGTTAGGTAACCGGTCATTGAGATTAATCTTTCAATCACTTTAGTCCACGCCTCAATCCATGCAAAGCCTGCCGCACGTAGGCCGGACCGTGGAGCGTAAGAGAATATGTGAGCTAAGGCGACGAGCCCACAAATTGCCAATAACGGTATCAAATCTTGCCAACCGTCTACAGTTATCACAACCCCGATTATTGCCAAGGCAACAAATGGCAGCATACAGATTACCTGTATACGATATATGCGCCAAATAGCAGGCCAAATTTTGTTGACAGAGTTTGCACCATCACGGGTCAGGATAGTCGGCAACCCTAAATCAATGACTAGGAATGCTGTTGCGAAAACATCAAGCGCGATAATGAATATACCATAATCCTCGGTAATTAATGCGCGAGTCAAAACTACCTGCCCGATTAGAGCAAGAAATACCGCAACAATATCAGCACCGATAAGCCAACTTGAATCTCTGCCCATGTTCAGTTCGCGTCCAGTTTTGAGTGTAACTGGCTCGCCCATATTCATGCCTTTACACAGTTCATTTGAATCATACTCTATACCACATGTTCAAATGATGGTTTTGTAAGGCGTTATCGAGGTGCGAGTGTGGTAGAAGCAAGTTGGGTTGAGTCAGAAGTACTCAAAGCGGTCCCTAATGCAATTGTTGAAGTCATTGACCTTCACGGTTCTGGCGATCATTTTCATGTGCGTATAATCACTGAAGATTTCGAAGGCGTCCGACCACTGCAACGACAAAAGCAAGTTTTGGCTGTAATGAAACAACATATTCCACACCCTATCCACGCCTTAGATTTGAAGTGCATGACGCCGAAGCAGGCGGAGACTGCAGGCGACACTGCATTCGATCCGCATGGTGGTGGACAAGGCGTTCACATCAAACGGATAATGAAGAATAAGGAGAAATAGATATGGAATGGACAGCAGAAGAATTGCAAGCGATAGTAGATGAACACGACCTGGTACTGTTCATGAAAGGAACGCCAAATCAGGCTCAGTGTGGATTTTCTAACCGCGCAGCCCAAGTTTTACAACAACTTGGTGAACCATTTGCAGCAGTCAATATTTTGACCGATCCTCGAGCGATTCCAGCCGTATGTGCATGGTCAGATTTCCCTACAATGCCACAAATATTTGTTCACGGTGAATTAATTGGCGGATCAGACATCGCAATGGAAATGCTACAGGATGGTAGTCTCAGAGAAATGTTTGATGCTGGACGA
>DAWS01000046.1 GCA_002506025.1 Euryarchaeota archaeon UBA111
TATGTATGTAGCCAGCTTGAGGAGAAGGGGAAGCAACTAAATCGGTCAGTCCAGACTGTAATAGTCAACTGCCGACAAATAGACACACAATATCGGGTATTAAGCCACATCGGAAATTCACTTCTCGAAGATCATGAAATAGATGAGATTCCGTTCACCGGCTGGCCAACCGACAGAGTTTTCAGCGAACTAGTCAAAAGAATGGATTCTCGACAAGGTGTTTTCATCATCGTCCTTGATGAGATTGACCACTTAGTAAGAAAGGCAGGTGATGACCTACTTTACAATTTGACTAATCTTAATTCATCCCTGAAGAAAGCCAGATCATGTGTCATAGGGATTTCAAATGACCTCAAATTTACTGACTTCCTTGACCCCAGAGTAAGGTCAAGACTTGGTCAGTTGGATGTAGTGTTCAACCCATATGATGCTCAACAACTCCAAGATATTCTCCGAGACAGAACAAAAATCGCTCTCCATGATGGAGTAATTGGTGACGGAGTAATTGAAATGTGTGCAGCACTAGCAGCGCAAGAGCATGGTGATGCGCGCTGCGCCCTTGATTTACTACGCGTATCAGCCGAAAAAGCTGAGTTAAGTGGGTCTCAAAGGGTTGAGCAAAGTCATGTTAAAATCGCTCAACATCAAATCGAAGCAGATCAAATGACACCAGTAATCGCCAAATTACCTAACCAGCAGAAAATAGTCCTAGCGGCGATTCTAATCAATGAGAAAAATGGCTTAAAAAACATCCAAACAGGAGAAGTTTACTCCATCTACTCGCAAGCATGCCGGCATCTTGGAACCAATGCACTTACCCAAAGGAGAGTTTCAGGTTTAATCTCTAGCCTTGACATGCTCGGATTAATCACGGCCAGAACCATTAGTAAAGGCCGCTATGGTCGTTCGAAAGAAATTAATTCATGCATCCCTCAAAATATTGACCCAGTAGAGATTATGGTCGAATCAGAGTCTGAACTTGAAGACATATTCAACGGGACCTACAAATATCAAACTCGATTGTGAGGTTTTTGCAGATTCTCTGTTCGGTGTCCTTATAATAACATGGTAGGTGGGCGACGCATGAGCGAGATGGATAATACTGGAGACGGTTTCTTTCAGATGATTGTCAACCCGTCACGGACCCTATCTAACTGGTTCATCGGACTCGGTGCTCTGGGAATATTCCTTGCCATCCTCAATCTGCTAGGAGAGATTCATCCTAATTACCGAGTCTCATGGGCGGGAGTCCTAACATTTGAACTCACTAACAATGCATTTGAAGACATGTCAACTGCTCCTTCGTTCGTTGTATCAGATATTGTATTTATCGCAGTGTGTGGATTATTTGCCGGACTTGGCTTGAAGACAATCAGTGGCCAAGAAGGTGGCCTTGGGACATGGTTCAAATCGATATTTCTCAACCAAACATGGATGTCACTGGCAGACCCTGACCTAGGCGGCTGGTACAAAACAGCAGGTGCTTGGTGCCTGCTATTGGGCGTCATCAATTATCTGTACTTCGGCATTTGTGCTACTGGCTGGATTGACCCCGGTGTGTATTCTGTAACTATCGGTCTCATGGCATTTGGTTTCGCTCTAATCTATGCGGCAAACGCCCCGGAACCCGAAGATAACAATTCATGATTTTTTAAAAATCATGACCGTTTTTCTTTGTTAATGCGTCAACAAATCCTAAAAATAATCCTTTCCACAATGCAACACTCCATTGAAGGATGAGAAATTTTTGTGCGAGATAAACATAGAAGCTATTCTTGTTTGAATGTAAAATCGCAGTTCTGTTTACTACACCTAGCGGACCACGCCACAATATCAACTCTTGAACAATCATCGAAAGAAAACTTACGAGCAATATTTTAGTTTGCCACCATGATAAATATTCTTCTTTGCCTACGCTACTTGTTTGACTAATCAAATACAGAAATGGTAACACCATAACGAATGCGGTTATCCACAAAGGTGCTACCATTAGTACCATTGTTGAACTACCGATAAAGTCAAAATCTGGCCCTGGTCGACGACGTTTGGGATATTTTCTAATAATTCTTACATGAGCTCTAGCGTCTCTAGAACGCTTATCTAGGAACCGCTTTCTACCTGATTCTGGAACATGCGCTACTACTGCTTCTGGAGCATAAACAATTGTCCCACCGTTGGCTATTAGTTTCAAACTTACCTCCATATCCTCGGCGTGATACCAATCAGGATCAAAACCGCCAATCTCGTCCAATGATTTACTGTGAAACATCGAGCAGGGACCGTTAGCTAGACTCGTTCTTCGGGGTCTTGAACGATACTTTGATTCAATGTCCACTGACCGCAATAGGCTTACTAAATCATCTGATCTCTCGAAAATTGTCCTTCCAGTGACGGCAACAACAACCTCGCCAGAATCAATCGGTTCAGATTTTTCGTAAAGATTTGTTATCCAGTTTTGGGTTGGTCTTACATCAATGTCTGTGATAGCAACCCATTCCCCTTTCGCATTCCCAACCGCTAAATTTCTGCCAGCAGATAGTCCCTGCGCGTCTTGCCGGTAAACAAAAATTGGGATTTCAGATTCCGGATTATGCCATTTTTGTAACTTCTCTGTTGAACCATCTGTTGAACCATCATCGACCGCAATAATCTCTAGCGGCCTATATGTTTGATTCGTTAGGGATTCTAGACACCCATCGATCCATTGAACTCCATCTCGTACACACACGGTGATTGAAATTAATGGATTACCACTCAACCAATCACCTCAAACATAGATAATATGTTTCGGCAACGGGTTTTTACTTCAAGGGTTGAGATTTGCACCACAACTCCAACCTTAGGTTGGCCATAGATTACGGCGGTTCCAATGGGAGCAAGACAATGAATGATTATTGGTGCTAAATCTTCCTCACCATCAACATTGATTACACTCGGATACTCATTATTTAGCGCTTCATCGATGGCTTGAATAAGTGATGGTGTCAAGTGACCAGGAGGGTTGACAGCAGAGAGGATATGTTGAAATCCTGTTGTATTGACTTTTTCTGAGTCACCTAATTCCTGTCTCTTGGTCATCCCGTCGATAATACCGATGTCAGGCACGACGCCCATCTCTAGCAGAGTTGCAACTGATACATCGCCAACAGCGATTATTGAACTATGTTGTTGATCAATAAATTCCAGAGCCTCAGTCATTGCCACCTCTGGGAATTCCTCTGGCCCTTGAAATAAATTACCCATCGGAGTTTTTAGTTCGTTGTCCA
>DAWS01000073.1:0-2838 GCA_002506025.1 Euryarchaeota archaeon UBA111
AATGATGCACGAGCAAGGATCGCAAGAATTTCTCTAGCAACGCCAGAACGTGCTGATTCTATCAAAAAACTAATCATCAAACTACATGATGATAGGAAATTTACCCCACCAATGACTGATGATATGCTCAAAGCAGTATTGGCTTCAAATTCCAAGAGCCGCAGTAATGCGTCAATTAGAAGAATCTGAGAAGGTGCTCGAAATGTCAAAGAATAAACCAGCAGCAAAGAAAATTCGCCTCATGAAGGCTACCAAGCAAAACCGCCGTGTACCCGTGTGGGTCATGTTGAAGACCGACCGAAACACTGTGTCACATCCAAAGAGACATCACTGGAGACGCAGTAAATTGCAGAGGTGATTTAGCTGGCTAGACCAAATGAATCTGAACTTATTGTGCCGCTGAGAAAAGCTTGGAACATTACTCGTTTCAAGCGCGCACCGAGAGCAATTCAAATAATCAAGGACCATGTAATTCAACACCTCAAGGTCACTGAAGATGAAGAAGTTTGGATTGATCCTTCGGTTAATGAAAAGATCTGGTCAAGAGGAATTGAAAATCCACCACGCAAGATTAGATTGCAAGTCATCAGGCACGACGAGCCAGACATACCAATTGAAGTAAAATTATTCGAGGAGTGATTAGTATGGGAAACATTAGACCGAGTTTCATAAAAATTAGGGCCATTGCATTAGTAGAGCAACATGGTGAAAAATTCACTGATGACTTTGACCACAACAAAATAGTAGTATCACAATTGACTGATGTCAGTTCAAAGAAACTGCGCAACTGGATTGCTGGTTACGTTACTAGGTATCGGCAGCGAAGGGTTGATTGAAACATATGCCAGTCCGCGTCGACTGGGATAGGCAGCCAGTCAGCATACATAGTGACGACAAAGATGAGTTAGAGCGTCTCATAGAGTTCTTAAAAGTGAGATTCTCTATTCGCAAGCGATCCATTGTAATGCCTGATAGGGAGTCAGGAGGATTCCTGTTCTTTGTTTACCAACCGTGCGATCCTAGATGGATTACGGAATTCTACCTTGGGTGATTTTATGGGTGATCGAAAAAGTATTCCATTGCCTTCATCTCCCTATGAGTTAGTAATTATTTGCGTAAATACTGCACATCCAGGAAATTTAGGGGCCATTTGTCGAACCATGCTCAATTATGGCTACAATCAATTGAGATTAGTAAATCCAGAGTGTGATGTTAATGATGTTGAGGCACGTAACCGAGCGAAACACGCTGGTGAGATACTCGATACCGTCGAGATTTATTCCAGTTTAGCAGAATCGGTAAAGGATTGTACACTCGTTGTAGGCACATCTGGTAAGCGTGAAGTAGGAACAAAGACATCCTTCCGGCACTATTGTTTTCCTTGGGAGTTATCGGAAAAATTCGGGCAGCGTAGTGGCAAAATTGCTCTATTATTCGGTGGTGAAGGAACAGGACTTTCTACGGTAGATCTTCAATCATGCGATTTTTTAACCACCCTTCCAACATGGGAGGGATATCCAATCGCTAACTTATCACATTCAGTAAACGCATTTCTATATCAATTACACGCAGACAGAGTACAACAACAACAGGGAAATGATGCAGGATTGCCAAACATTGTTCCGATGGATAAGTCGATATCTCCTGAATTGAGAGAAACATTTCTCAAGGCAGTGGACGAGTTTAGTGCTGCCTCACTTGGGAATGCTGAAAGACAATCAAGTATCAAGAATTCACTAACTCGAATGGTAATGATGTCTTCGCCAACAGAAGATGAGGTTACAAGATTGATTGGTGGATTGATAGATGCGACTACATCATTGCAATACTCTAGCGGTGATGAAACTTGGAGAAAGAATCGCCGCCGAAGAATTGAATAGTCTACTTGTGCCAACTCGCCCTAGATTTTGGGGTTTCCCATACGTGCATTGCGACTAATCTTAGTTTATTGCCGTATGTAGATATTATATGAGGCTCCACTTGATCAAAGGCCCATTTAGCAAAATTTTCAGCTGTTGGGATAAAGTCAACAACTACAGTCCGATGTTGGTCCCCCATATGTTCTAGAGCCTTTCTCGCGTCCAAATCGCCTTCATATACGACAAAGGCATGGTCCACTATATCGTGAACCTCGGTCATTAGAATTTTACTGATATCAGAGAAATCCATCAACATTCCTTCATCTGATACACCACTTACTTGTACTACATCGCCTTCAATTTCAGCCTCAAACCGGTATCTATGTCCGTGTAGATGGCGGCACTTGCTTTTGTGATTGGGTACTCTATGACCAGTATCTGTCTCAACATATCTTCTTATTCTTGTAACCATTTATTATTCCTCCTTGAAGGTTAATGCTGCTGAATTTATGCAATACCTTTCCCCGCCATGTTCTCTTGGTCCGTCTTCGAATACATGGCCTAAGTGTGCATCACATTTTGAACACTTAACTTCAATCCTAATCATACCGTGACTATAGTCTGCTACTCGTAAAATTTCAGCAGTTTGATGTTCTGTGTGGAATGCAGGCCATCCACAACCTGAGTTGTATTTACCCTGCGAGCTAAACAGTTTGTGATTGCAGCACACACAGTAATAATTTCCTTTGACAAAATGTTTGTCATACAACCCGGTGAAAGCCCTTTCAGTTGCTCCATTGCGTGTAACCTGGTATTGCATTTCAGTCAATTTTTCTCGGTATATCTTATCCATATATTCTGCTTCTATCGATAATGCGTGGCTCAAGACATCATCCCATTCATCCTGATAAGTCACTGGGTCTTTTCGTCCAATTGCATTAAATGCTAAAATTCGTTCAATATCTGAACCGGTTTTTCC
>DAWS01000073.1:3222-4106 GCA_002506025.1 Euryarchaeota archaeon UBA111
ATCAAAGTCAAGGTGTAATTGCTCACATGAAATGATTGCATCTTGCAATATTGTGGTTTTATCACCATCTATGTATGGTAGATTTAATTCCACTTTGTCACTGTCCCAATTACCAATGTCGAAAGCATCATTTAATTTTTGATAGAACTCAGGTCGGCAGTCAGGGTATATGGCATGGTCTCCAGAGTGAACTCCTAGCGATATTGAAACCCTGGAATTTAGTTTGTTGCTGAGGCTTAGGGCATAACCATAGATAATCGAGGCAAAAATCGCATTTCTGTTCGGGACAACTGTCGATTTCATTTGTGATTCCTCATAATGACCTTCAGGAACTTTTTCGTTTGATGTCAAAGACCCACTAAATGTTGACATTATGGATGATAAATCAACCACACTGTTCGTTACATTGTAGCCTTTTTCTGTAAGATAATCGATGTTACTTTGAGCCCTAGTCAATTCAATAATATGTTTTTGCCCGTAATTAAATCCAATTGTGTAAACCTCATTGCCTTCACGAAGTAGCCTTAGCAACAGTGATGTTGAGTCCATACCGCCACTAAAGGCCATTACTGCGATTTTCATCAGTCAATCCCCATCCATTTGTGAGTTTGTAGTGACAGCCGCCATTCTGGATTATCTTTCACCACAGCTTCAGTCAGTGCAAAATTCTTACCGTTCCACTCGACAGATTTGGTTTCAAGATAGCATGGCTGTAGATATAGGTTAGAAAATCCTAATTTTAGTTCGTCATACATGGTTAAATCTTGGCCGACATAAACACACTTTAATTCGTCACCTTTCCGTTGTTTTATTTTGGCATTAGGGTATAACTGGTCTTTCGGCGATACGCAAATCCAATCGATTAAATCATCATCTATGGGAAT
>DAWS01000069.1 GCA_002506025.1 Euryarchaeota archaeon UBA111
GATGATAAAAAGCAATTATTGCTGTTAGTTGCGGGTTCTTCCGCAATTGCCTCTTTACTACTAATCGTCTTATTGCTGAGGCGTCAATAACTATCCTTGAGTAATCAAGTGATGGATAGTTCTCACATGAATGCCAGTGGCACCATCTTTTACCATGGTGTTTGATTTTGCACCCCAATAAGTTCCAGCTATATCCATGTGAGCCCATGTTATCTGCTCGCCATCCTTGTCGTAGCCTTCATTTGGCACGAATTGTTTGAGGAAGGCTGCAGCGGTGTTTGCTCCACCCCAGCGTCCAGCACCAAGGTTTCTGGTATCAGCGATTATTGAGTCGGTCATTTCCTTCTCGAATGCAGGCAGTAACGGCATTGGCCATGCTAATTCATCAACAGCGTTTCCGGCTTCATGAATACGGGTCCTAAATTCATCGTTGTTTGACCACAGACCAGTAGCTTCGTGTCCAAGAGCAACTACACAAGCCCCGGTGAGGGTAGCGAAATCGATAATGTATTCCGGCTCATATTCTCCAGCTTTCCACAATCCATCAGATAGAACCAGTCTTCCTTCGGCGTCGGTATTCAAAACTTCAATGGTTTTTCCCGATAGACCCTTGATTACATCCCCGGGACGAGTTGCGTTCGCAGCTGGCATATTTTCAGCCATGCAAGTGATACCAACGACTTTTCCTTCATGGCCAGTTTGTGCTAATGCTTCCATGGTGCCAAACACTGTGGCAGAGCCACCCATGTCATACTTCATCTGGTCCATGTTTGCGCCTGGCTTGAGTGAAATTCCCCCGGTATCGAAAGTTATTCCCTTACCGACAAGAACAGGACACTTTCCTTTCACATCTTTATTCATCTCGAAAATTACCATACATGGTTTCCTTGATGAGCCCTTGCCAACAGCAACCAATCCTCCCATGCCGAGCTTTAGTGCCTGATCGTAGTTGATTACTGTGACATCGACATTGTCATATTGTTTCGCCCACTCATATGCTCGGTCAGCGAATTCTTCAGGATACATATCATTGGGCGGACAATTGCCCAAATCTCTGGATAGATGGACACCTTTAGCAACGCCACGGTAATTTTCGACCATTGTTGTTAATTCTCCGGCTTCTTTTTCGCTGCATGCTAATCGTACTTGCTTAATACTCTCATCATCCTCAGAGTCGTCATCTTTCATTTTGTAATGATTGTATGAATAGTCTCTCAACATCATTCCCTCAGCAAATGCTGCCATGTGTGCGACACCAGCGTTAGAAAAACGGACGGTGAAATCATTACCGTGAATTTTCTTGATGCTAGCAAAAACTGCGGCACCAGCCTTGCGATAATCGTGCGCTGACACACTGGCAGCTTTACCTAGCCCAGCAAGAATTATTTTTCCATCCTCACCACCAACCAAGGAGATTGTCGACTTTGCTTTGCCCTTGAAGTCACCATCACTGAGAACACGGTTAATTTGTGCTTTCATTGCTTGTGGCAATCCTCGTTCACAATCTTCTGGGATTGATTCAGTGCCTTCTACAAGAGGTAGAATTAGTGTTCCATTGATATTGTCATTTACGCTTACAGTCATTTCCATGGTATCGCCTGTGTGGGCGTATGAGCGCTACCATTTCAATTATCGTGTGCACATGGTTGACACAATTCTTCGATTTCTTCATCTTCCGGTTTGAGAATTGCTGCCAAACCAATGACGGATATTATCACTGTCAATGGATTAAATATTCCAAACCCGAACAAACCTTCAGCGTTATCAGCGCTTTTTGATTTGATTACACTGGTGTTTATTGCTTCAGTAACCCACGTTGATGCATTAATCACTCGCTTTTGATAATACATTTGCCACGAACCATCACTATTTGGAGAAATTCCGGATAGGTCAAAACTAACAGTTGTGCTGTTGCTGGCATTCACGGTAAATGCTTCAGAAGTCCATAACACTTCACCGGCAGAATCGACGTATTGTACTGTAGCATTAGAAGTTGAAGCCTGCCCGTGATTGACTACATCGAGGGTAATATCGTTAGAAGACACCTGAAGTTCACGCACATCTAGCCTAGCGCGCCAATACCAAACATTGTTGATGAGATACCTCATTACATCCATTTCTTCTTCCAATCGATCATTCAAATTTTCAAAAGATCCCGGTATGAATTGTTCGTCGTCTGTTTCAAACGTAAATGTCGGAAAGCCCATGACTCCGTATCCGTAGTCTCTACTCGTGCCGCAGTTTGGATATAGGCCCTGGTTGGCGTTCTGTATTGGGATACTGGAAATGTTCGCATTAACATCATCTCGAATTTGCCAAAATAATTCCCAATCCGCCGGTTGATGAGCCCATTTGCCCCACGGATATAGCATAATCCAGACTCCGGTATGCATTGTAACATATAGATCTGCATCTGTGACATATTCATTCATGTAAATCGAGTTATACATTGTTTCTGATTCGCTGAATGCACTGCTCCCCGGCTGTGTGGTTGGACATGTATTCCAGTAGTGGTCATAGTTTCGATTGAGATCAACCTGATTAATATTCCATCGAGTATCAATGTCATTACCATCGGGATTTAGCATTATCAAAACATGTACTTCAGTATTTTTTAGCACGGTGATTGCTTCCTCATTACCTTCTGCCCAGCCGTTGATGTACCATTTTGCAGACAGCCAAGCCAGTGCTGTGCCAAGATACTCGTTACCGTGGTGACCACCATCGATGTAGACAATTTCTTTTGGGCTACCATCTGCTTTAGTATCCATAGACCAATCGGATAACCTAACCACCCACAATGCTCTGCCTAATTCAGATTCTCCAGCGCTCATTAGGTCAACAATCTCAGGATAATCATCAGCCCACTCATTCACTTCAAGGGTCATGGCTGCCCAAGTCATGTGAACGTGACTATCGATTGGGTCACCAGGCCATGATGTTTCTTCCGATGATTCTGCTTGCACCGTAGCAGCAGGAACTAGCGCGAGTAGCATGCACAATACAAGACTGACCGCCACTCGCATGAATAACCCTGTCTATTCTATGAAAAAAATGCTTGGATTAAATTTGCATTACCAGTCGCTAGTAAACGCATTAGGATTGACAACTTTTTCACTTTCTCTAGTCCATATCTGCCCAGCATCGCCGCTTGAATAAACATCGGCAAAGGGATCAATTTCTTCTGTTTTCTTGCTACGCTGCATGTAGGCCTCAACACTCTCTCTAAGGTCGGGTTTGAATTTCCAATAGTGGATTCGCCATTCTCTACCATCCCAAAGAGTGGTCTCTTCGCTTTCTGTAGTTAGCAGATTATAATCTTGGAACATGTAAAACAGATTTCTATCGGTTGGCTCCAATGCGTTGTCGATAATGCGGTTGTAAAACCCAAAGAATCCGAGCGCGTGCTCAGCCATTCCTTGTGCTACTTCACTATCCATTTCCAAGTCGATGTGTTGTTGTATTGCTTTGGTTAATTCTCCTAGTGTCATACCCATTATCTCAAACCCCCAGCGGCGTATTTACGCCCCAGAACAGTATATACTATTGTATGGCGACCCATATTAAATCATCGGTTAAAATGACGAATTTTTACTGTTATCCTGAAAAATAATTCCGCAAAATGACACCAAACTCTCAATACCACAACAACCTGCCAAGGTTCGTGGCAGACGAGTTCGTTGAAGGTAACTTTCTTGGTTTACCAGGAGAATCTGAAAATCCTGATGTGGTAGTGCTTCAGGTTCCTTACGAACTAACTACTTCATACGGTCAAGGCACTATCGATGGACCTTCATCTTGCATTGAAGCTAGCGGGCAAGTAGAACTATTTGACCCGATTTTAGCAGATGACCTACCTGCTGGCTACAACATTTACACAGCGCCGTCTTGGGATGGTGAAGGCAATAGTCTAGATCAACAATTATCCAATATTGCGGCGTATTTAGCCGAGTGGCAAACCGGAGGCGCGTTTCCGTTAATCCTTGGCGGAGAGCATGGAATGCTACCTGCAGTAATGAAGTCACTAACAAATCATCCAGCGGTTAATTTGGATTTTGGTCGTTTAAATCTTGTTCAAATCGACGCGCACGCTGACCTACGACAGGAGTTAGACGGCGAGCCGTTCTCCCACGCATGCTCAGCTAATCGAGCGATGGAATTCGGGCTTAAACATCTCTATCAAATTGGAATTAGGGCGTATTCCAAAGAAGAGTATAGCCGCATAATCAGCGATGATAAAATATCGACATTTTTCGCGGCAGAAATTCTACGAAATACTACCAATTGGCAGCAGATGTTATCACAATTGCGCGCGATTGAGGGGCCAATTTATCTGACTATTGACATTGATGGACTCGATGGAGGAATTGTCCCGGCTACTGGAACACCCGTACCAGGCGGTCTGAGTTTTTGGCAAGCCGTCGAGATAATGGAAGCAGTTTTCTCTGCTCCTAATGCACGGGTAATTGGCATGGACATTAACGAGATTGTGCCACAAAAAGATACGCCTTTAACCCAATTCACTGCTGCAATGCTTGCAACGAAAGGAATAGTATATCATATCAATAATCGAATTACGGGGAAATGGTGAATCGAGGGGTGGCGAGCATGGAAAAATCACATGGAATGCATATTATGGTGGATTACACAGGATTTTTCCCCGATATGGAAGGCGTAGCAGATTGGATGATTAGCCTGATGAACAGAGTGATTGATGAAAGCACAGCGGTCCGTGTTCATTCGCACGTTGAAAAATTTGATGGTACGAAATCGCCGCCAGGATTCGCCGCCGTAGTTCTACTTGACGAGAGCCATCTAACAGCTCATTGTTATTCAGCAAATGGCTGGTTATCCATTGATTGTTTCACATGCGGAACTGCGGACACAGTTGCAATAATCGATGCTATGGATGAAGCGATACGCAAAGCATCTCCGACGATTAAATTAGAGAAACGCCACTCGGAAACCAGATTCATAAACGGGTGAGGTATATGTCAATAAGGGAATTCATCGATTCTTATTTCCACCATTTTAACGCCGGAGAGATTAAGCGAGCGGCTCAATCACTAACGTCATTTGTTGATGAAGGCGGTAAAATCTTCCTAACTTTAGCTGGAGCAATGAGCACTGCTAGACTTGGTAAATCACTAGTGCCGTTGATAGATTCTGGTATTATTACCGGTATATCGTGCACAGGAGCGAACCTAGAAGAGGACTTATTCTTGCTGACGGCGAATTCTCACTATCACGCAATTGACAACTGGCGAGACCTAACATCAAGCGATGACGCAGATTTATTCGCCAGTGGGATGAATCGAGTAACCGATGTATGTATTCCAGAAGAACAAGCGATAAGGGGCATAGAAGCCGCCATATTGCCACAGTGGCAGGAGTATTCTGATAACAGCAAAAGCGCTTTGCCGCACGAATTTTTTTACCAAATTCTGTTGAATGGCGAATTGGATTTTGATGGAGATCCGTCAGCCAGTTGGGTTCTGGCAGCGGCTAAGAACAACCTCCCATTGTTTGTACCGGGTTGGGAGGATTCTACTTTGGGGAATATTTTTGCCTCCCATGTAATACAATCAAATCTTGACCCAACAACGGTGAAGAGCGGAATCCATTACATGACTGATTTAGCTCAATGGTATGAGTCTCAAACAACACCGCTGGCCTTCTTTCAAATCGGCGGCGGTATCGCCGGAGATTTTCCTATATGCGTTGTTCCGATGCTAAATCAGGATTTGTCAAAAACAGTCCCACTATGGTCGTGGTTTTGTCAAATAAGTGAAGCAACAGCATCTTATGGCGGCTATTCTGGTGCCCCACCAAACGAGAAAATCACATGGGGTAAACTAACAGAAAAGACTCCGAGGTACCACATTGAGAGTGATGCTACTATTGTTGCCCCACTCATCTTTGCCTACCTAACTAATCATTAGTGTCATGTAATATTGAGGCAGATAAAATGCAAGC
>DAWS01000154.1 GCA_002506025.1 Euryarchaeota archaeon UBA111
GTTCAGTCACTACGTCCAAATACTAACGTCAGAGACGATTTTTTGGCTAGGTTAACAGGTAAAATGGATGGATTAGCAAGTGAACCGTGGTCGCGACCAACTGTTGCCAAACGTCAGGAATTTCTTGACCAGATGGTATCATTGGCTCGCAGGGTATCAACAGTAGAAGATGTTGAAATCAGTAAACAATCCGATGAATCAGAATCGGAATCGAGAAGTATAAGACTTGAAAAATTACTCGAACAAGGTGATTTCTCTGAAGCCTTTTTTATCGCAAGAAGATTAGTTGCAGAGGGTGAGGATTGGGCAATCGAGTATATGGATAAAGCACGGGCAGGATTTGATTAAGGTGCGACCGGATTTTGTTCTTGCTTGGATTACCTCCACCGCAGAGGATGATATGACTATGGAAGATGGTGGACATGTGGTTTTTGTCAAACACCCCGAAAGGGGCTGGGAGATTCCCGGCGGACATCTCAAAGCCAATGAGTCACCTGAGGATGCTCTTGTTAGAGAAGTTATGGAGGAGACAGGTCTAGAAATCCGGCTCAAAACATGGAACAAAGAGTATTACTCAAGTGGGTGGGTGGCTCATGTTACAACTGACTCGATACCGTGTCCAGACTACTGGGTGACTGAAGATGACAAAGTTGAGGAAGTTGGCTGGTGGAGCATTGTTCCACCGGTAATCACATGGACAAAGCAAGAATTTGTTGATCTTGATGAGTGGGTTTCTAATATTAAATGAGCGTCAAGACCGAAAGGCGCTCACCCCATATTCTAGAGTGTTCCTCATCATCTGAACAGACTTGAATCATTGCCGCGAGGGTTGGGTCTTCGACGCCGTCTGGCTCAGCGAATAGTTCAGTGAAGTAATCGAGTTTATCGATATTCTTGGCAATACTAACCATCGCCCTCAGGTCAGGTCGGTGTTCGCCAGAGTTGCTCTCTGGAAGATTTTGGTAGCACCAATCAAATACGCCATCAATATCTTTTGGATGGACACTGAGTTCAGGCTCAGGCTCGTCAACCTTCCTCGGTTTAGCATTGTCTACTTGAGTTTGCATTCGTTTAGCATCCTCATTAATGCTGGCTAGTGACAACTCAATGAATAGCGTACCTGCCTCAATTGCCATGTTGGTTTGGTAGGCTTTTATTGCGTGAGCATGGGCATTCCATGCGTGACGTGCTGCATCAAACATATGACCCATCGAGGCTCTAATCCTTGACGCTCCAATGCGTGATATAGCGATGGTTTCGTGTGCGTGTTCACCATCTCGAGTTATTTCAGAATAGACATTGAGTGCCATCAAGGGGGCATTGGTTGCCATTAATAGCGCAGCTCGGTTAAGTAGTGATAAGTCATGATCTCTACTTGCCTTAGCGACGGATTTAAGTCTTAATTCAGCCCATTCTAAATCATCTTTCGCTCCTTCAATATCACCATTTTCATAGCGGGTTAAACCTCGCTCCATTCTGAGTCTGCCCTCAAGTTTCAAATCTCTTGAATCTGGGTCTTTGGCAATCTTAATTGCTTCATCTATGGCGTTTTCAAGTTTATTATCGCCCAACATTCGACGTCTAACCAAACCAATAGTTGCTGACTCTGCGGGAGACAATTTCTCACTTATCTGCTCGAATAATTCTGCAGCATCTAGAAACAGTGCCGCCTCGGCAATCATTAGCCAAGATTCAATTGACATCTCATCCTTCCATAGCTCAATTGTAGCATCGTCAACGGGTCCTTCACTACGCCACTTGGAAATAAATCTCCCTGGTGAGTTTGGTACATTAATCTCTGACATTATTTGTCACTGCTCCGTGGGATTTTGGCAACATGGGAGATAAATGAACTCTCTGCTGTAATCATGTCAACTGAGCCACTCCAGCCTGCAGCACCGTCGTGACCACCACCCTCGCCGCCAAGTTGCTTAGCCACCTCACTCATAATTATGGCTAATGAGAGTCCTTCAGATGTAGCAAGTTTACTTGCTCTTGCCGTCATTCTTGTTTCCCCGTTTCTGGTTCTACTGACAAGTGAAATATCATAGCCAATACCTAACAGCAATCCAGCTAGACGTCCTTCTAGCGTTCCACAATTAGTATGAATTATTGACCACGGACCAGACTCTGTCGCTTTGGTTCTTTGCAGACCACGTAACAAACTACCTCTTTCGCTGGTGTTAGTGACTGATTTCTCCAGCCATTCAACAAACTTAGCATAATCTATATCCGAGTTATCTAAAATTACGTTTGCTGAATGAAACGATTCTTTTTGATTGTGTTTGAATCTGCCACTATCAGTTAGCAAACCAGCGAGTAATAATTCTCTAACTGATTTAGTCATCGTCTCTGGCGAAAAGGTCGCTAAGTAATCGGCAATTATTTCTGTGGTGGCAGAAACTGGCATATTTATGTAAATGTCGCAATCTTTCAACTCCCAATTATTTGAAGCATGATGATCTATGATGCATTTTGGGATGTCATCAGGCAAATCAAATCCAACCTGCGATGATGATGCAGCGTCGACAATTATTACTGCGCTGAGCTTTTTTGGTAGGTCCGAGGAGTTGGAAATTTTTCTGAACGGAGCATTTAATCTCTCACATACCCGTTTGGAGATACGGCCAAGGTGAAGGCCACAAGCCATCATGTTGGAATTTGATGCGGCTAATGATATGGCTGAACCGACAGTATCCATATCGCCATTCATCCCAGTCAATACTGGTACTGCCCCGGATGAACAGTTTTCAGTAATCCAGGCGTGTAAACCATCCAAGTCACTGGGTTGTGCAGTAGATGGTTTGGTCAATGTCATCCCTCTAGAACTTTCTTTAGTTCTTCATATGAATCAATTAAATCTCCTTCTCTAGATTGTAATCTTGTCAGGTGTTCAGATAATGTATTGATGTCGCTTTCTAATACCTTTACTAGCGCTTCTCGATCTGCAACTTCGATTAGCACTCCTCCTAATTGCTGGTGCAGAGCTAGTTCTTTCGGTTGGTTAGAAACGGCCTCAGAGGTGGCTTTCAATTCTAAAATTTGAGCGTTTAAACTCGCCATTTGTTGACGTATTGATTGTATTTCTGATACTACGATTTGAAATTGTTCCATGTCACTCATATTATTCACCTCTGTTGTTTTGTCCATTACTAGTCGGTATGGCCTGCTATACCATCAATCATATGAACTAGAGAATCAACTGCTATCAATCCTCTAACTCTCGTGTTCCACATCGCACGTAAGTCCTTAGCCTTCTCCTCAGTTATGACAATTGAAAAAGAGTCCTCACTAAAATCGATTTCACAGTCGGTAATTAGTGCTGCAGCCAAGGAATCTGTGTTTGCCTTGCTACTCGATTGAACCTCGAGCATTAATTTCCATTGAGTGGACATAGGGGCCCCTCTATCTATTCACTCTTCTTCTGAATCAGTTAGACTTCTTTCATAGTCTAGGGCAGCTTGTTGTGCGATGTATGCCATATCAGCAGTAGTTGCACCTTCAACTGATCTACGCATGATTCTGCTGTTGGCATCAGATGCTCTAGTAAATGGTTCCCATGCGCCACCTGCGAATGTATAATCACATTTGCTACAATGCCAGATGCCTACGGATTTTCTCGAAACTTTTTGATATTGACAGACTGGGCAAGTGTATTTCTTGCTTTTCTTAGCCATGGCAGATGCGGAGTTACGTCTTACCGAAACACCATATCGTGCACCAAATCTTGCGGTTGCTCCTGCTTTCTGGGTTCTTTTTGCCAATCAGTTCGCCTCCTTTTCTGCAACGATTTTCCTTAGTTCTGCACACTTCTTCTGGGCTACCTCGAATATCTCTGCGAATTCTTGCGGCGTGAATACCCCTCTTAACCCCTTTTGTAGTGAGTGAAGGTGTCCCTCGTCTCCGATAGTGATGTGAATACGCTCATCACCGCCTAATTCTTCCTCTTCGCAGGGGTCGTATACATAGCGGCCACCAACTCTGGTAAACGATGCCATAATTGGCGTGCCGTTAACTGATAATGTGTAATCATCACCAACATCGAAGCGCTCTGCGGGAACTATGGCGGTGCGTAATGCTGCAATTGCTGCTAGTCCACAGGCATCAAAGATGTTACCGCCGTCTGATAATACATGGATGTCAATCATAACTCCCCAAACTTTCTCGCCTGGTATGATGCATAGACTGTTCATGTCGATACAACCAGATTCTCTGATTCCTCGGTCAACAACTCTTCCAAGTTCGATAGACTCTGGAGATGGCGGTCCGGGTTCATACTTTCTGTGCGCGACAGGTCTTAGTTCAGCACCACACATTAGCGATCCTTCAGACGGTCTATCTGGCCATGGGGTTCGTATTTCGAATTTTACTCCAGCGTAAACTACTGTTTTCCCCATAGTTACTTTCGCCGAGCCTTCAGCATTATACAAACAATCAGTTTCTAGTGATATTTCTCTGCCGTCAAATTGACCTCTGCCATCGATTCTTGCGTCCTGTTCAGCTAATCTAGCCATTTCTTGTCTCAATAGATTTGGGACTAGTTCAACCATTAACTGTCACCTCCATCGTAACGAGCTTTCAGCGCATCAACCATAATTTCATGAATTTCTTTAGCCGCTTTGAAGTTGTATTCCATTGCGAGGTCAAATTCCTCGGGCGATAAATCACCGTCCATCTGTAAAAACGCAATTTCACCTGTATTGGGCAAAATTCCTGCAGGTAAGTCTGCTTGTCCGTAGTTATCTTCAGCCTTGTCTAAATCTAACACAACAGTGTCTTCAATCTTACCAGATGCAACACCAACTATCATGTCGCGCATTGGGATGCCGGCGTCAGCAAGTGCTACTGAAGCAGCGGTTATTCCTGCGCACCTTGTGCCAGCTTCTGCTGCCAATATTTCGATTTCGACTCGAATCTTGGAGCGCGGGAATCTTTCAACCAAGACAACTGATTCTAGTGCTTCAGCAGTGACCTTTGAAATTTCTCGGGACCTGCGGTTAAACCCAGGTCTAATTCTATCACTGGTAGAGAATGGTGCCATGTTGTATCGAACATCTATTACGGCTCTGTCTTGACGCTGGATTTTTCTTGGATGTGCTTCCATAGGTCCATATACTGCAGCGACTGCTACGTTTAGGCCATGGGTGACCATAGCGGAACCATCAGCGGCGGGAAGGATGCCTGCCTCGATTGTAACAGGTCTAGATTCATCCAGTTTCCTACCATCAAGCCTTAGTCCATCATCGCGCAGTAATTGTACATCTCCATATCCACCCATCAAGCATCACCTTTTTTTGTCAACTTCTTCTCATGTTGTTCCATTATAGATTTGAAATTATCTTTATGTCCATGTTCTTTGGCTATACGAAGTGCTTCTCTAGCCCAAGCTATACCGTCATCACTACCATCAACCCAAACTCGACCGTTTTCACCAACGATTATTCGACAGTCACTAACATCTTTCATCCTGTCTAAGTTGTTATTGTTATCGCCTCTAATGCGATCCAAGTGATTGACTGGGACTTCGATTACGGCGCCTTGTGATAGTCTGCGCAAGCCTATACCTTTCATGGTCAGGACTACGTTGTGACACTCATCTACTTCTTGGACTCTAGCCAAAGCGGAATCACCTACATTCATATGTTGTCTTGCTTGACCAAATTCTACTTTCCAAGGCGCTAATGACATTGGTAATAATCCTTGGAATGAACCATTGATATCCATGAACCACAGATTGTTTCTCACCTCGGCAACAGTACCGATTACTAAATCACCTGAGCGAGGTAAGTATGGACTAGATATTGGGTCAACCGATATAGTTCCGTTAAATTCTCTTACCCAACCGAGTTTGGTTGCGATAATTTCGCCGTTGTGGGTTACTGCGCCACTTCCAACGCGCATCCCGGATAATGGCCCGATGGCCATTCCCGGGGTCACTAGGCGCTGCTCGGCGCCGCTTCGACCTTGGGACATTTCTTTCTCTCCGACCCGGCGACAAGCCGACCCATGATAAACTCAACCCTTGGCAAATAAATCCGTTGGTCACATTTCTTTGACTTCTGTTTGTGATGAAACCTTCATTATTTGGCCTATTATCTCTCCTTTCATGCCTGCAGGTATTTCGACAACCGAGGCCCATGAGCCATCTTCAAGCCAACCCTCTTTGATTTGAAAAGGTCGTAGAATTCTCATGGCCCCACCATAACCAGAACCTGGGACCTTGAAAGCAAGCCTCAAGGTTTCAAAAGATAATGGTATTAGTGGTTTTAATTTGTCAATGGCATCTTTAATTTGAGCGTCCAAATTTTTGAACGGGTCGACTGAGTATCTGGACTCTTCTAATGCCAGTTCAATTCTGGTAACTGGGTGTGGACTCTTGGTTTTAGGGTCAACCGCCTGACTGTGAATATGGTGAACGATTTTCTGGCGCATGCGTTCTACCATCGCCTTGCGTTGATTGGTAGTTAATTGGATGCTACCTTTCTGGAATATTGTCGTTGCAATTTCAATGATATCTTGGGTTCCGAAGGTGTTCTGAATTGCTTCCTCTGTTGGCCTCTCGCCGCCTCTCGCATCGTGAAACACTTCATCCATAGCAAAAAAGTCATCAACTTTTACCGATTTTGGGTCGGTTTTGAACGCATCTACTAAATCCGGATCTACTAATATTTCATAGCGCTTGCCGCCTTTTTCCATCCTAGCTAAAACTGCGTCATCTAGACTGACCATAATCTCCCTCTAACTGACCTTAGAGTGGGCGTTTATTGGTTTTGACGGTTAGTCTTCTAGAGGTTTGAGTCGGTCAATCTGTTTGTTTACATCCTCTCTGTCTAAGAATCTGTATCCAGTGGAATCAATTACTGCTACTTCTACCGCATCACGGTTTAGTTCCGCATCATTGGCATTCCTTAGAGCCTCTAGACCCAGTTTCATAGCCGCATTTAGCGTTAGGTTTTCTTTCCAGTTCTTCTCAAAATATTCGATTACTGTGTTCCTACCGCTGCCGATAGCACCAGCGTGGTATGACTGGTATGCCCCACTAGGGTCGGTCTCGTAGAGGTGTATACCATTGGCATCGACGCCGCCAATTAACAAAGCGGTGCCAAATGGCCGGGATCCACCATATTGAGTAAATGATTGCTTGAAATCACAGATTTTTTTGACTAATACATCAACTGGGACAGTAGCACCGTATGTTATGCGGTTGATTTGTGCTTCAACTCTTGAACGAGCAACTAATTGTCTGGCATCAGCCATCAGTCCCGAAGTTGCTACACCGACATGATTGTCGATTTTAAACATCTTTTCTATAGATTCGGGGATTATTAGTCGGCTGATAATTCGCTTGTCGCAAACGAGGACAACGCCGTCTTTGAATTTCAAGCCGGCAGTAGTTGTGCCGCGCTTCACTGATTCTCTAGCATATTCAACCTGAAATAGACGTCCGTCTGGGCTAAATGTGGTAATTCCATGGTCATATCCTCTTCCACTGGGTTGCATAATCTCACCTGTCTAATCCTGCTGTCGGCACTTTATGAGTATAAGGGTAAGACCCATGAAGCAACTTCGGCGTATTATGCACAATTTGCGACCATTATAATCCCTGCGAACAGATAATCAAATTATTGAGGAATTAGTTTCTAGCCCAATCTGTGCGAGTAGCAGTATTGTCGTCAGGTGGAAAAGATTCTGCTAGTGCTTGGTGGTGGGCCCTTTGTCAGGGTTGGGAAGTGGAGTATTTAGTCACCATGTGCGTGACTAGCGGTGACTCAATGATGTTTCAAGTACCGGGAACGGAGATAGTTGAACACCAAGCAAGGCTAGCAGGAATTCAATGGGTGCCAATCAAAACTAATGGAGAACACGAAGTCGAAATTAGTCACTTGGAGGATGGGTTAAAGCGACTGGACATAGATGCCCTAATTACGGGTGCACTGCGCTCTGATTATCAAAAAAGCAGAATTGAACGTATGTGCCAACGCTTGGGAATCATAAGCTATAACCCTCTTTGGCATCAATCTCCGTTAGACCATATTACTGGTTTGGTGGCGAATGGATTTGGCGTTATGATTACCAGTGTAGCTTGTGAGGGATTGGATCAAAGTTGGCTAGGGAAAATACTTGACAATCAATCTTTGGATGAATTGATTAAGTTATCAAACCATCATCGCTTTAATGTTGATGGTGAAGGTGGTGAATACGAAACAATTGTTGTGTCTGGGCCTCATTTTACAGGTAGCCTAGTGATTGATGGGCAAATTAATTGGTATGGTCGACGAGGTGAGTTGAGTATCGATTCAGTAAGTGTTTCACTGGACTGCTAGTCGCGCCAAATTTACCGCCTCGTCAACAATCTCCCCCGAAACCCCGATGTGATTCATAGGGTCAAACATTGCTTCTAACTCCTCGGCAGAAAATGCCGCAGCGATTTCAGGTGTTCTACTGCAGACATCTATCAACTCGATTTTCTTGTCAACCGCTTCAAACGATGCAGATCGTAGTATCTCGTGCGCCTCATCCCTTGGTATACCATGTTCTACCAATTCAATCATGACTTTCTCGGCCATCACAAGGCCTCTCTGCGACTTGATATTTTCCAAGCATCTATCGGCATCTACCCACATGTTGGTCAAGACTTGACGCGTTTTATTGATAACATCCTCGCATAGAGCAGAGCCATGAGATAAAGTAAATCTTTCACTACTTGAATTGGCTAAATCTCTCTCGTGCCACAGTAAGGCATTCTCATATGTTGGAATAATCATTGAGCGCACTATTCGTGCAAGCCCAGAAGCATTTTCTGATTTAATTGGATTCTTCTTGTGCGCCATGGTTGATGAACCAACTTGTTTCTTGATATCAAAGCCTTCTCCGGCTTCTTGAATTTCAGAACGTTGTAGGTTGCGTATTTCTTGAAGTATTTTTTCACATGATGCAGCAACATTTGCTAACCATGAAACATATTCGATATAACGATCTCTTCCGACCACCTGTGTGGTTGCTAATGGGACTCCAAGACCCAAGTGGGTCATAATCAGGCGCTGTAATTCTCTGGCGTGTTCCCCTTGTGCTGCGCCTGTTCCAACTGCCCCGAGAAATTTTCCAACTGCTATTCTTGGAGCGGCTTCGTCCAACCGAATAAGTTGCCGTCTTAATTCATCCAACCAAACTGCTGCCTTTAATCCGAATGTTATCGGCACTGCAGCTTGACCGTGAGTTCTGCCCAACATAACAGTGTCACGCTCACGCTCGGCGACATCAGCACACACCTCGATCAGTGCACATAGTTGCTTTCTGAGCAAAATTATACTGTCCCTTAATTGTAGAGCAACGGCAGTATCAACAATGTCATTTGATGTTGCGCCCAAGTGTATGCACCAACCAGCTTCACCAGCAGCCTCGGCCATAGCTTTAGTGAGTGCCATGATGTCGTGCCTTGTTTCAGCCTCAATTTCTGATACCCGTTCTTTAGTTACTGAATCGGGATTAGCAATGGCGGCAACAGCATCATAATCATCCTTGGAAACTTTACCTAGTTGCATGTGGGCCCATATTAAGGCTCTCTCTACTTCCAATTGTCTTTCATGTCTTCCTACTTCAGACCAGATACGTTTGAAGTCTTCATCACCATATCTATAATCAAGCGGGCAAAAGGACATGGTATATGCTCATCGACAACCTCCTATAACATTTCGATTAGTTAATCTTGTGAATCCGCTGGCCGATTGAGTAACGTAAAACGGCACATTTTCGATTATAGACGACACAAATTTGAAACCATAATTTGTTTATTGAACTGTATGTCTGACAAATCTGTGAATGTTGAAAGTCGTACTTCCTCTCAGGATAAGCGTTGGACAATCATGGCTGCATTGTTAGGGACAAATACTGCAGTGATGCTGTTCCAGGGCATAGAACAGGAGTCAGACCCCAAGCAAATTAGAGAAATAGCCCTTTCAATAATTGCGGCAACTCTACCATTCCAAGGGATATACTTCCTAATCTACACTTACATGTTAGAAAATAATGGCAAGCTCAGTATTGAGATGACTAACCGTTTAGATAGGGCTTCAGCAGTTTGTCAATTAGTCGCTTATTTATCGCTAGTCGGAGTAGGAATGATGTGGTACAACATCTCCAATTATGTAGGGATATTTTTCTTGATATCAACGATTTTAGCAGTGTTATTCATTAGAATAGCCATGGCACCAGTTGAATCACAATCACATATAGAGGCTCATTAATTTCAGGGCAAGCCCAGTCACAGTTGCGACAATGAGCAGTAGAATCATCATTGAAACAGGACCAAATTGGTTTTTATCATCCATTGCGGTTCCCAGAAAACCATCACGGTTGATTGCTTGAGAAAGATTGTCAGCCTCAGCGTATTCACCAAGCGGCTTGCGGGGTATTCTTTCCCCTTTTTTGACGGTAAACTCTACCGTGTTTGCAACTGTCTTCTTACCTTCTGCCATGGAGTGGGTAGGTGATGCTGGTCAAATAATCTTGCTATCTTGTACCACAACAGTCATTCACTTTCGCCACCGTCGTGACATTATGAGGTGGCAAGTAGACTCCGAGTCAAATCGCATTCACATGGCGGTTGAGGGCAGTGTTGGTGGGACAACGGTTGGCTTACACATGGCAGCCGACACGATTAGTAATGGAGGTCGTGTATTGTGGGTTGGTTTATCAATGCCTAATCCTGAGAGGTTTCCTCAATTATTTAGTCGCCTTTCACTGGTTGATTCATCAAGATTCCATGCTTTACTAATCGCTGGTTCGCTCGAAAAGGCGATACAATCGATTATCTCAGCAGCATCAAGTTTGCCATCCGTTGAACTAATAGTATTGGATGACTGGTGTGAAAACAGTGGTAAAATCCCCAAAAAACAATTACAACTGGTCACAAAACTCGCTGAATCGGTCTCGGAGAAAATACGCTTGGTGTTGATTAGTAAGGGTTCAATTGATGCTAGTGGGGAACGAAGCGGGTCGATTTTTGCCCGTGCTGAAAATTATTTTACTCAAGCAGGGTTCGAAATCTGGACATTCTCACGTAGTGCTAATAATCATACCCGGATATTATCAATGGGTGAACGCTCAGTTGGTCTCAGAATCGTTGATGATGGTTTAGAACATATGAGTTAGTCATCGTCCTCATCTAGTAATTTCGCCATTTCATCAAGTGCGTCATCATCCGGATCATCAAATTGCTGAGGATTCTTAGCCCCGCCACTTATAATATCTGAACCCGCTATTTTTGGTGCATTGTCAATGATGGCTGATTTCCTATTTTGTGCTGCCTGTTTGGCGATGAAATATATCATAACGGCAAATGAGATTCCAAAGATAGCATAAGCGATTGTTCTGGTTGTAGACTCATCGACCATAAATATGCGAATAGGTTGGTTCATTTGTAAATTATCCATAAATAGCTATACAGATCTTCACCAACTGGTTGGTTTAGCCAGATGTCTCATTGAGTCTTTAGGGGGTTGAACCCATCCAATATATGGCGGCTTTCTTTCGACACATTCCCACTCAGCAGGAAATTGCTGTCGACATTTAGGACATCGCAAAGGTTGGTCTGAGCCCATAGACTTCAATGTAGCATTACACTCTAGACATTTTGGCCGCCGCTTATCGGGTAATGCTTTGATGATTGATAATCGCTCAAGATGGATTGATTTATCATAACTTTGCAGTCCGTTATACTTTATTTGGTCACCGGGTTTCAACCATTGTGCGAGTAATTTTATGTCGCCTGATTCCGCAAACGCCATCAATAGTGTTCCGCACTTGCAAAGAACTGCAACCGTACCACGGCGTTTGATGGTAATATTTTCGACAAATGCTGTCGAGTCCTCCGGTAAATGATCATCTGTTGCTTGGTTAGTCTGAAAGACTATCATACCATCAATTGCTTCTGTCATGCTGGATTCGGCAAGGTATTGGCTATTGATTTTTGCAGAATCAAAAGTCTTAGCTCTCAAACCAAATAATACAGGGCAATTGCCTCTAGGTGAAACCAAAATTGAATTGCTACGCAAATCTCGAGACATAAATGTCTCTGGTTTACTATCTATTTCTGCAAGTCGTTCTAGGTCCACCAGTCTCGTCTTTCCCATGCCCACACTTTCTTTAGTCCGCCAACAAATAGCCTCGTATGTGTAGTCCAAAGCAGGCCATGAGACTGCCGCAGTTGCACCTATAATGCCATTGCCGCCCCACGATTTTGTCGCTTCTGGTGCCTCGGAAATTGTTACTTCTCTTGATACACATTCCCAATAAAAATCAGCTGAGATTTTGTCATTAAACCATACCATACCGGGGTCAGATGGGTATTGTTGGCGGTCTGACATATCGGACTCAGAAATTAATCCTTTCAGAGGTAATAACTTACTCGCCCACCATGACTCTAAGAATGTCATTAACTCATCGTAATCTTCGCCAATAATCTCAACAGCAACCGCAGCATTGCCTCTGGTTCTGCGACTGGCAAAAGGGTAAAGTCGAACCAGCCTGTGTGATTGGACTTCGTAATTGCTAGGAATTGATTGGAGTAGTTCGAACAAAGCGTGGGTGGTGCAACCACCTGATAGGTGGTCAGTATCATCAAGTCCTAGCCACCCCAATTAATCACCTCACAGGTTGAAAATCATCGCCTTGATCATATGGATTGAGCACTCTCTCAATAACCTGAATTAGGCCAATATTTGCCTTGACTTTAAACAATCTAATACCTCTTGCCCAGCCTGCACCTAGGTCGCTCTTTCTATCGCCTACTATGAAATCCAACTCATTTATTGGCTCTGGTTTAGATTTCCACCAGTTGATGCTACAAACATCATCTGCTATCTGCACATCTGAATTTAAGCCATCATCGATTGCTAGATTGTTTCGTAGCACCTCGTGACCTAAGAATAGCATACCGGGCATGGGTTTGCGACAATTACATCGGTCGATTTGTCGGTGTGGACAGGTCACAATTAGGTCGATTGTGGCATCTTCGTCGACATCTAGTAGCATTGTTTGTAGGTGATTGTGAATCTCGTTCAGTTGTTTAGCGTCCCATAAACCTCTTGTTATGGCTGACTGATTGGTAACGATGCAGACTAGGAAACCAGCCCGTTTTAATCGTGCAATCGAATGTGCTGCTCCATCTAACAAGACTAACTCTTCAGGAGTATTGATGTAATTTGGACTACCGATGTTGATTACACCGTCTCTATCCAGATATGCTATACCACCGTTAGGTGATGTACCTTTGGGAAATTTTCCTAGCAGCCGCTCAACAACTGCCCCCTTCATGGAAGGTGCTATATCTAACCGTTCATCTTTATTTGCATTCCATGCAAGTTTTGAAGTTCAGCAATTGCTTGGAGTTCTCATGGAGACTAATTCTGTGGTGCCGCTAATTGGTGCATTAGGGCTGGTTTCTCTTGCTATTTCTTGGCATTTAAGGGAATCTTCTTCCGTAAGATTAGCACAAATTGGCTGGATACTCGTCGGTATCTACTTTTTTGTTGGAGCATGGAACTATCAAGCAAAAGGAGATTTAATTCTTACAGTGATGAGTTTGTTGGCATTACCTCTTACTATTGGTTTGGCTCGTTGGGAGTCAAATGTTGCTGATATCCGGGCAAGAAAAGCCCTCAACTGGTCGCGCGGTGCCATGGCTTATGCCGGCGGACCATATTTGCTGATAGCTCATGTACCTTGGCTCAATGTTATTGCTATCTGGTTTGTCGCTTCACAAGTTGCCTTATTTTATCGGGTATCTGGAACAGGTGATATACAGTTAGGAGAAACCTGGGTAGAGACCTCATCCGGCAAGATTACCTGGGAAGAGTGGGATGGTAATCGTTGGTTCAGTGCAGAAACGATAGGTGAATTTCCGTTTCAGACTGAATTGGTAATGGCTGACGGCAGTTTCATTGGTATCAACTTTGTTTTAGCTTGCACAGCACTCCAATCAATGGTGATATTCATTGGTGCTATTGCGGTGTTAGACTTGGACTGGAAACGCAGAATCCGAGCAATTTTGTTTACCATACCGGTAATTCATATTTTGAATGTATTTCGTAATGTTGGATTAATTTGGATGCATCAAACATATACAACTTGGTCATTTTATGGGATGAGTGTATTTGAGTTTGGTCACAACTACGCAGCCAGATTTGTCTCGCTCTTTGCAATGTTTTTTATGGCGCTAATCATGTTTGAAATACTGCCTGAGTTACATCGCCATATTGTTCGTTTGCTCAAACCACTTGGTGTCATGCAGCCCAAAAAGCGAATTTAATTATTTTCTAGACCATGGTTGCGTTGGACTAAAACGCTGCCATGTAATGCCAGATCCAACAGGATACTCAATAGTCTCTAACCCATTTGCATCAATCATTCCCAGCAGTTGCTGTGGTGGTGATTCTGGTTGAGCAATAAGCTGTTCAAACAGGTTATCATTGTTCACGGGTAGGTTTGTATTGATTACATCATTAGAGTATGAATCCGCTGTATTGGTTACATCATTTGCTTGAGGAATGTTTTCCGGTGTGAAGTTTGATTCTTGCATATCTAGCATTTGCTCTGCGAGATTGTACTGCTTGTCTGAATCCCAATCGCTTGTTACTTCGTTGCGTCTGGAACCACGTGCAACCAAAACCAACATCGCCAGTAAACCGATCGCTAGAATCGCTCCAGCCGAATAAATTAGATCGTTCGCCACCGATGGTGCTAAGTCCGCATTATCGCCAACTCCGTCACCATCAGTATCCTTGGTTTCGTCAGGGTCATCAGGGAATGCATCGTCTACGTCTGGGACACCGTCGCCGTCACCGTCAAAAGCATCAAAGGTAGTTTCACAGAGCAAAATCAGTATGTCAATTTCAGCCCTTGATATTTGGCGGTTGGAGTTGCTGTCAATGTCGAGGAAATTGTATTTATTTTCGTAAACTTGTGAGGACAGTTTTTCAATGCTGACTTCTTTGTTATTCGGTGATAATTGCTCAAAAGTAGATGTCAATTCATTTGTGCAAGAGCAGGCAACCTGTAATAATTCAGCATATTCTATTTCCCCGTCTACATTGAGATCGGTTCTTGCAAAGTCAAGAGTTTCATCATTTATCATGACATATGTCAATTCATTGGCACTCAATACACCATTACCGTCTTTATCATTAGCTTTCATTTCAGATTCAGCAAGGTCACGGCAACTCTCCTCGACAATTGGATCTACTGGCTCGTTTGGCTCGGTTATTGGGTCAATAAATTCAGCATAATTCCAAGCAGCTACAATTGTTACATCGGTAATGTCATCAATCGCAGATAAGGTGATGTCAAATCTCCCATTCGCTGGCAGGTCGATGGTGAGTTCTTGGTCAGTTCCCGAACCATAAGAGGTTTCACTTATTGGCATAGATTCAAAACCACTACTTGTTGATTGGCGTCCGTCGCCTTTCAAGAATTCATCTTCCTCTAACATTTCAAAGAAATCATCGAAGGCAAATACCAGACCGTCACCAGTAGCGGTGACAATTAGTTCACCACTGCCGCCGAAGGTTTGTATTGTCAGATATTCACCAGGAGAATCTAATTGGACAAAGAAACTCAATGATTCACCTGCTGGAGCTTCAATTCCCGAAACTTCTTCACCGTTGAATAATTGTATCGGTGTGCCATCATAATCCCAAACATACCGGTCAGTAAATGAGGCCGTAATCGTCACTTCGCCGAATACCATTTCTGTGTGCACCAAAATATAGTAGGTTCCAGGAGTTGGATCGTTGAAGCCTATTTTATCGCCGGCACCGGGGCTGTTACTGCGATATGTGTAATCAGCTGTAGATGGTGAATCGCCTAATTCGACATATATCGATGCCTCACCGAATCCATCATTTAGATCAATCTCAAGTCTTTCTACAGATTCCGGTACATTGATTTTAAAATATTGGCTCAAGCCATCATAACCACTTATCGGTCCATAGGCAACTCCCGGAATTAGCTCAATCGCATCCTCCGGTTCAATGTTATCTGGTTGGAAAGCCATGGACGCGACAATTGTGACATCATTTGCCTTGCCATATGTGTATGCCGTAACATAGTATATTCCGGGGGATAAATCATACAGGGATACTTGTTGCTCGTTACCTGGTCCAGTTGACCAATCAGATTTTGCATCCACATCAACGTAACCTCCGATTACGCCAACGTCATCAAACTCCTCAAACCATGGTTCCTCCCAGCCGAAGAATGAGTTGAAAGGGTCTGGGACAGTAACTGAAGATATAGCAAGATCGATGTTTCCAGTACCACCATAGGTTTCTACTGATAGTGAGGAGAGATTTTCTGTTACATTGACATAATAGTGCAAAACTCTATCCTCATCTGGAGCACCTCTTCCAGGATTGATTTTTTGGCTCGTAACTGGGATTTCATTCACTAATTCGGTCATCTCATCAAGTGATGGCGGTGGGTCTGCAATTTCGGCATAGGCGTATATTGTTAGGTCATCAATGTCAGTTTGAGGCACGATGACCATCCACAGAATACCCTCATCAGGCCATGAATAATCAACCCACATGTAATCATAGTTGTCTTCTCTGATGTCATCATATTCCCACGGGTTTGGAATGTAGTCATGAGCAAAGTAGGCATCGAAATTATACTCTCCCCAATCCTCCCAGTTGTCATAAGCAAAATATGCATCAAGATACAAATTACGAGTATATTCTTCAATTTCCATAAAAAACAACAGTTGGTCACCTTCTTGACCACTTATTTCGTAAACTTCCTCATCAGAAAATAACTGGATTGCTTGAGCAACAATTGTTCCATCAGGCATTACCCAAGAAGCACCATCGATCTCACCTGCGAACTCTTGAGTCGAATCTTCAGTAAACGAGCCCTCACCTTCGAGGAATTCCCAAGTAATCGCATTGTCTTCATTGCTAACCATAATGTAGTCAATCATACCGTGGAAATAATTGCAATCACATCCTGCACCCATTTGACCAAAATATAACTCGTCGCAATCTTCACCTGATTGGTAACAATCATTGGAACCGAAGTCCCCCTGTGGAATTCGTGCGTCTTCAGGAGAAATCTCCCCAGCGGGGTTACCATCGATGAAGAATTCACCACCGACATCCTCTTCGATTATTACGGTCACCTCTGTCCATACATCTTCTTGTATGGATGTGTTAGAGTTAGGATGTTGGGAAATGGAATATTGACTTGAGTAGCCCAGTTCCCCATCATTAATGTAGAGTCCCCAACCGTAGTCACCTAGCATCGTGATGAACTGAATGCCATCAGTGTCAGGTGTATTAACCAACGCAGTTATGGTAATACTATCCGAAAATTCTGGTATTTCATCCTCAATAATGACGTGATCATCTTGACCGTCAAAGCGTAACGCATAATCCACTGCATCACCTACTTCAACCACGCCATATACTGGGAAATACTGTGGGTCATCTGACAAGTCATTCCAAGTTCCTGGCATAATATTGCCCATGTTTGTTCCCGCAATGTGGACGAAGTTCTCTGTTTCGCTGTCAGATGGTTGACCATCTCCCCAGTTACGATAGTGAAACGGTGTTCCGTCGTGCCAACGGTAATCATCCTCACCGTTCTCATCTGAAAGTCCAATCCATAAATGCCTGGATTGATTGTCATACGAAGCGAATGTGTCGAACACCCACTGATTTTCTGCTTGGTCATCAATGGTGGTAAGGAACCCGTCCAGAGCACGGGCAACAACAGCTGAATCAGTCCAAGATCCAGGGCTCAGCAGGTGGTAGGTTTTGTTGTTATTTGGATTAACTACAGTATGCAATACTTCGATTTCAGACACCATCTGTGCTTGTGAGTTTGTCGTGACATATGGTGCGGTTAATGACACTAGCAAAACCGCAATCAAGGTAAGAGACTTACTGTAAACACTCATGTTACCAGTTTGTGCTTACAATGGCACCATTAAAAAGTAGTGGTATGATGTTTTTTTTCTACCGACTCATCTTCTTGCCGCCAATTCTTAATTCTGTTTCCAGCGGCATTTGATGTTCCCAAGCAAACTCTTTGACAATCCTCCAACCTTTTTCAGAGCCTTCATAGTCCTTGACTTCGATTATTTTGTTTCTGGTATTGGCTTTGAAAGCTGCTACAGGTTCTGCATTCTTGAATACTAAATATGCCGATCCAAATCCAAACCTTTCTTTCAATACATCAGCAAAATAGGGCGAAATTGGATCACTCGGAGGCAGTACGAAGTCCCTGATTGGTCTGATGTCCTTAGCCTCGTCAAGCAACTCCTTACGTCCCCAGCAGACTTCGTGTAAATCCTCGATAAGGAATCCTTTGATTAGTGTACCATCGGCTTCAAATGAGTTTAGAACCGATTTTATTTCTTCTGGCTTGAATGGCGTACCTGCCAAGCGCATGAATTGCTTTAGGGTAATTATCGGGAATTCTTTGACCATGTTCCTCAGATATTCCTTGCGCAATTCTGTGGGGTCAACAGAGGAGTTCGGTATAACTGTTCTAAATCCTCCTCTGAAATCTTGAACTATATGCCCAGTTCGAATCAATGGTTGGATTAGTTTTCGGAACTCTGATTGGGATAATGCGTGTCTTTCTTTGAATATGTTGGGGTCAGAATTGCTGGCAAAGAAATCAACTATGTCAAGGAGATCTTCATCTGCTGGAATTCCCCTGATAACTAACAGATCTTGGAAATGCTCGTATGTCGCCCATACTTGATGGCCACGAAGATTTACCCCTTGGTGCAACCGGTTAGCGCTCGCCATACTCTTCAAATCGGCGCGATAAACCTCACAACGACCACGAAGTGCGAAGTCATCTCTAACTTCGGGAATTTTGCGCATAGCAATTACTTCATTTTCCAGTCTTGTGTTTTGGTGAAGGAAATGGCGATGGAATAAGGCTCGCTCAGCGATTTCTCTAGGTTGAGGATCGACAATACCTCCCCTAATCATTCGCTCCCCAGTTAGTTTGAAACCGATATCTTCCAAATAGCGGCGAGTTTCTGGCTCTAGTTGTGATACTGGCTCGCTGTTGAAATTCGTTAATACTGCAACGTCTACTAACTGATCAGAGTGATTGTCAAGCAATGCAGCAAATGCTTCACAGAATTCTTCAATGTAAGCATTAGGTATGTGTAGGTCTTTCACCTCTAGATAGTCATTGACTTTGAACATCAACACCTTACCAATTGGGTCTACGCCTTTGAATACCGGTAAATACCAACCACGGTCAAGTATGCTCCTGACCTCCCAAATAAATCGTGAAACATATGGATCAGATTGCGTTAATATTCTCAATTTACCGTCCTCTCTGCTCGGACGTTTCAACAGTTCTACCTCCTCAGGCATACAATAGAATGCTTCGGGCTCAGGTACTAATGATACAACTTTGGCTATTTTTCCTGACTTCTCCAAATTCATCAGAGCGACGGTAAGATCCTCATATGACTTCGTTACAAAGAATCTTAATGTGTGTGATTTTATTGGACCTAATCGTTTCACAACATCTACCAGTGAATCCTCAAAACTGGTAGGCTTATAGACGCCGTGAACTCTGTGAAATAATGATAACTTTCTTCTCCTTCCAACAACATCTTCAAACTGTTTTACCACCAGCATTTGACGCTCTAAATTATCCAATGCTCTCTTTAAATCACGCTGAAGGGATTTGAATTCATCACCTTTGGGGAAGTCTTGCATTATTTCTTGACGCGTAACATTGATTCCGGGAGGGATCTTTTCCAGTAACTGTTCCTCCATTGGTCCAATCCACGGCTCGGGTTTCAAACCCAAGAGCATTGGAATATTCTTTTTTGTTGTGTAACCTATTCGATTGTGCAGTAGACGGCCCATAATGACATCAGAATCCATCTGCAAATCTTTCCAGTCCTTGAATCTGAATTCATCTACACGGTAGAGCAGTTCTTGCTGTTTTTGGAAGATTACATGAGAGTCAAAAGCAGAAAATCCATCCTCATATTTAGCGAATGATTTGTCAAAGACCATATTTTGCACCCAGCGATACTCAACCACCTCTTCTTCTCCACCAGTAAGCCGGTGTTCATCGATTTTCAAAATATACTCTGCGTCATCTGTTTGCTTGTAGAACCCAACTGAGATGACATTTCTAGACTCCAATTCGTGTAAAATACGGTCCACTAATTGCTTAGAAAACGGTAATCTACTTTCAATTTGGTCAGCCATTTTTGGGCCTTCGCTACCAAGCATCTCGATAATTTTGACTCGCATTGCGACATGTGGGTCGCTGATTTTCATAGTCTTCCATCGGGTTGGCTTTAACCCTTCATAGTCCACTGCAATTTCGTATTCCATCCCCTCTGTATGCAGTTCTCTGAGGTCTTTTACATCCTTACCCCCGTTGGTTGCCAAACATCCCAAAGTTCCATGAATCTCTGCCATGTATGGGGTGAACCACTTCTCGTCTAACTCTACCGATCCAGTGTTGCGAATCTTCACGATATCGCCGTTATTGCAAAGTTCTTCCACCCATTGACGCATTACTTCTTGAGGTATGTCCTGTAATTTTTCTCGATATAGTGGGTTGTTGAAAGATTTCTCTAAACCACCGCCATGCGACATGAGCTGTAATAATCCCTTGGCATTTTCTGGTATTGGTGCCTTGTTGAGATAGTATTCATTGAGTTCCTGTTCAGACAACTCAGTTGCAAGACTTCTCGTCCCAAGCAGTCTTTGTAAGATTGTAGGATCAATATCTTTGACCAAAAACGCCCTAGTTTTCATCGACATTAAATCTTCAAATGCCGACATAAATAATGACATTCCTAGTCTAGATGGTATGGTCATTTTTTGATGTACTATCCTCGCTTTACCTTGAATGCACAGATCTAGGAAGTCAGTTAAACTGTTCAAATCAATATCTGCAAACATAATCTCGTTCTTTGCTTCTCGCATTAACAAACTGTCTTCTATTGTTCGATGTTTGTTGAGCAATGCATCGGCTCTTTGCTGGAATACTTGTGGAGATATCTCGTCAGCACCAATTCTTTTGGGTATAATCAGTGAACGACCAGCAACTTCCTTGAATCTCTTGGCAAAAATTTGGGTATTAATGATGTAACGCTCGATGACTTCAATATGATTATGACTCTTAAACGAGTCATACATGTCCCTTGGCTCTATCTCTTGCGAAGTGCGCAGCAGCAAACCATTTTCGTCAAATGACATTTCAATTACGCTGATTCCGTTTGATTCCGCTAATCCGGCTAGGAAGTAACCAAGTGCGGTATTAAATCCTCTTCCGCGACATGTAGTTATCATGTATGTGGGATGACCACTACTGATTATTTGTTCAACGAGTATTCTGTCAGGGTCAGGCACTTGGAATGAATCAATTGAGTGCTCTTCTAAGTGACGTGCGATTGAATTAGCCACTATGTTTGATAATCCATAAGCATCACAAAGTATCATTCTTGGGTCCATCTCTTTGCGCAGTGCGACGATACAATGTCCAATCAATTCTAACAGTGCACTTGATAATTCTCGAGATCGGGAACGTGCTTCACCTGACCATGAAGGTACTGTTGGTCGATAACCTGTTACCGCAGTTACGTTAACTCGAGTTCCTTGAATGTTGGTTACACGGTATGTTGAACCACCGAGCAGTATTACATCACCGCTACGTAAATTTGACACAAATGAGCCGCTCAATTGCCCCAAAACTGAGCCCTCTGCGTTGAACACAAGATACGAATTATCGGGCGCAATGGTGCCGATATTTGTGTAGTATATCATACGAGAATAACCGCGTTTGCCGTAGATATTTTCTTCCCAGTCCACCCAAACTCGCCGTTCTTCCTCTAACATGTCTAAAACTTCGATGAAATCATCATACTCAAAATTGCGATAAGACCATGCGTTGACAATAACTTCGTATGCTTCATCAATATCTATTTGATTGATTATGACTAAACCAATCATAAACTGTGCAACAACATCGAGACAATTTTCCGGGAAGTGCAGTATATCCATTTCCCCTTTTTGGATTGCCGATTGCAAAGCAGCTAGTTCAATCAGATCATCAACACTGGTAGGTAGAAATCTTGCTCTTGGGATGCCACCGACATGATGCCCAGCGCGACCAATTCTCTGAAGTGCAGTGGCTATGTCCCCGGGGCTTCCAACCTGGATTACTAAATCAACCGAACCAATGTCGATTCCCATCTCTAGTGAGGACGAGGTAACCACAGCCCTTAGATGACCATGCTTCAGCCTTTTTTCAACATCAAGCCGGATTTTCTTGTCCATTGAACCATGATGACCTGCAACTAGATCTCCTAGGTGAGGGCGTAACCTCTGGACCAGTGTTTCAGTCATTTTCCTAGTATTTGCAAACACCAGAGTTGTTGTATGTGCTGCGATTAAATCTGCGATAACCTCAATATTTTTTTCCAAGACTTTCATTACTGACAAATCACTAAACCTATTGTCTGGAATTATGATGTCCATATCTAACTCTCTAGAGCCAGAAACTTTTGCAATGCAAACATGGCTTTCATCTCCTCGACTTTCTCTGTCATCACTCGAAACCAGATATTCTGCCACCTTTTCCAGTGGTTCCATAGTAGCGGAAATACCAATTCTTTGAACCGGCGTTTGCAATAGTGTATCAAGGTAAGAAAGCGTCAAACCGAGGTGGACTCCACGTTTGGTAGGAACTAATGAATGCAATTCATCTACAATCATATACTCAAGCTCGCTTACAATAGGTTGAAACTTTGGCGAGGTTATAGCAATAGCAAGGCTTTCAGGGGTTGTAATAAGGATATGTGGAGGATGCTTAAGCATTCTTTGACGCTCTGATTGAGGTGTGTCACCAGTTCTCAATCCAACTTTTATTTCTTGAGCCCTATCTGGAAGATATCTTTCTGAGATTTCGGTGAGCGGACCAATAAGATTTCTCTGAATATCGTTTGCCAATGCCTTGATCGGTGAGATATACACGCAATGCACTTTTTTCTTGAGTTTGCCATCCAATGCCATACGCACGAGTTTGTCAATTACGGTTAAGAACGCGGTAAGGGTTTTACCGGAACCAGTTGGTGAACAAAGCAGCAGGTGCTTTCTATCCATGATAGCAGGTATTGCTAATTTTTGTGGTCTGGTGAAATCTGGAAACTTATCCTTGAACCAGTTACGCACTGGGGGTGATAGCATTGCAAGAAGACCTTCGGTATCTTGTGGATTATCAAGATACTCAATCTTCACCATTTTATTTCACGACCCCAATGGTCCTCAGTGAATGTAACAACTACTTCAAAACTTCGTTGGTAAGTATAGCTCTTGAGCGATTGGTGCTAACTATGCTTTGTAGGGTTAGAATATCCAAAACATCCTTCTGCAAGTTACAGCCCGCCACACTATACCTTTTGTCAGTCTGTTGAAAAATAAGTCAAGTAATTTATCGGGCATTTTGAACATTAAGCTGCCAATTTTGAACGATCTTTTTGAATTTTTCATTACCTTGCCCATTTGTTGATGCCAAATCTTCTCGTAATCTGTCAGTAGTTCGCCATCTAATATGTGGCGGGCAATAGTCTGACCAGCGATTCGCCCTCCAACCATAGCAATAGTAATTCCAGCACCATTAGATGGCAATACCATGCCTGCAGAATCTCCAACAAGCATCAAATTACCCTTGACGAATTTCTTTATCGTCCCAGACATGGGAAGAGAGCCTGCACCTTTGAATGTAGTTTCTCCGGGATATTTGTCGATAAATTCCTTGGAGTATTTGTTTAATGATTTTCCTTTAGCAAAACTTTTCTGAATACCAAGGCCAATATTAGCACCTTCAGATTTAGGAAACATCCACGCATAACCACCCGGTGCCATGGAGCCGAAGTGCAGTTCAACTGCATCACCGTAATTTCCCCCTTTGAGTTCAAACTTGACTGGAATATTAACCGATTTTTCAGTCCAAAATTTCCTTCTAACAGGATCGTTGTGGCCACCTGCTCCAACTATGACCTTAGCTGTATAGGTCTTGCCGTTACGGATTTTAACCGCATTTTCATTGACATCTTCAACATAGGAATCGGTAAGGTATTCCGCACCGGCGTCTTTCGCCATAGTTACTAATGCCTCATCGTGAGCAACGCGATTGAGGATTAAACCTTCGAAATTATATGACAATGATTTCCCTGATGGGGTTATGATGTTCATAGTATCGCAGGTTCTTGATATGGCATTTTTAGGTGTTTGGAACAAATCGTCCATGTCAGGTACATCTGGACACAAGCGTCGCATTTCGTCATTGGTTGGCACTAACTCACCACATTGTAGAGGCGTGCCAATTGAGGCACGAGCATCGATTACGAGAACAGAAATTCCCGCTTGAGCCGCATATCTCGCAACTGTGCTTCCAGCAGGTCCGCCACCGATTACAATTACATCGTAATCGTATTCTTGTGCCATGGTCATTCCTACCGGGGGGTATTCTTAACCATGCGTATTGGGTGTAATTTACGATTATTAACGGTCAGTTTCAAAGGTGATAAACTACACGACTTACATGGTAAGGCCAATGGGTGAAGAATCAGGGTCGAGGCTAGAACGAATGTCCGGGATGCTGAAACGCCGTGGGTTTATCCTGCCAGCGTTTGAGATTCATGGTGGTTCAAAAGGACTCTATGATTTTGGACCAAACGGTGGTCGACTAAGAAATAGAGTTAACCAAATCTGGTTAGACCATTGGACATCTTTGGGCAATGTCGCCGAGATTTCCTGTCCAACAATTACGCCATATGAAGTGCTGGAAGCAAGCGGACACGTCGGTGAATTCTCAGATTTTATGACAACATGCATGTCTTGTGACGAAGTATATAGAGCAGATACTTTGCTTGAAAACGACCACCCAAACCCGGATTCTTTATCAAAATCAGACCTCAATAATCTATTGCAAAACGCACAACCGC
>DAWS01000134.1:0-1668 GCA_002506025.1 Euryarchaeota archaeon UBA111
GCGGCCCATTTCAGCATCTTCTAACACATCACGTGCGATGTTGGTTAGTTGCATTGCAATTCCCAAGTCGATAGCGTGTGCTTTTGCGTCAGGGTCGTGGCAATCAAGAACGTGGCACATTAGCAGTCCAACGGTTCCGGCAACGCGATAGGCGTAACGAAGTAATTCTGCCTCATCAGCGATGATAACTTCCTCTCTCTGGTCATCAAGTAGACCATCAATCAACGCAATTAACACTGGTAAGGGGAAGTCTTGGTCTTGCATCAGGGGAGCAAATGATTGTAATGCTGGGTCAGCATCGACATTACCTTCAATTAGGGCAGCACGAATATTGACTAAACGCTCTGGGCCGTTGTCAATATCGCCATCAGCCATATCATCTAGTAATCGACAAAAAGCGTATAGTTTGGCTGCCTCCAAACCCATCTTTTTGCCTAGAAAACGCTTTGCCCAATGAAAACTCTCGCCGTTAAGAGCGAGTGACTCATCGGGAGTTAGGTTCTCATTTGACATTCTCAACAATCCAAAATTTTGCGAGCGTGGTGGCTTGTAATTGTAGTTATGACATTATATCGCTTTTAAAGGACTGTTTTTTTGACAACATTTAATACTTATTTCTCACACAATAAAAAACGGCTTTTTATTTACCTAAATCTCAACCGTCGAACAATGTCAGCCGCGTCAACTGATAACAAATCTGCTGCCGTCATTGGCAGCGGCTTCGGGGGTTTAGCAGCAGCCATAAGACTGCAAAGTGCCGGAATTAAAACCGTTCTTTACGAGGCTAGAGATAAACCGGGTGGGCGTGCTTATGTCTACCATGATGACGGCTATACTTTTGATGCCGGCCCAACGGTAGTTACTGCGCCACATACCCTAGAAGAGTTGTTTGAATTAACCAATCGTAAGCTTGAGGATTACATTGAGCTGATGGAGGTCGCCCCAATGTATCGGCTGATTTGGAGTGATGGTGATCGGTTTGATTACACCCGGGACGCTGACAAAATGCTCGAGCAAATCAGGCAGCGCAGTGAGCAAGATGCAGAAGGCTACCAGAGATTTTTCAAGTATTCAGAAAAAGTGTTTGACAAAGGTTACACCGATTTAGTTGACCGACCGTTTCTCCGTTTTTCTGATATGCTGAAAGTGACGCCTGATTTGATGAAATTACGAGCTGAGCGGTCAGTGTACAAAACCGTTTCAAAGTACGTCAAGGATGAACACCTGCGACAAGCAATGAGTTTCCATTCACTGCTAGTCGGTGGTAATCCATTCCAAACGTCTTCAATTTACACTTTGATTCACTTCTTAGAGCGCCAATGGGGGGTATTTTTCCCGCGCGGTGGAACTCACGCATTGGTCAGAGCGCTGGTCAAATTATTCGAAGAGTTAGGCGGTGAAATAAGACTCAATTCTCCTGTCAAGCAAGCCCGTCTAGTCAACAGTGGCACACAGCACGAAATCACCGATGGTAGTGGAGGAACACAGACTTTTGATGTCGTTGTTTCTAACGCGGATATTCATCACACATATGACCGAATATATGGGGATAACAAACTAGCCAAGAAACGAGCAAAAAAGCTTGAAAAAATGGATTGGTCGATGTCACTATTTGTCCTACACTTCGGCACTGACATTGAATACAAGGATGTTGCACATCACACCATT
>DAWS01000134.1:2065-3532 GCA_002506025.1 Euryarchaeota archaeon UBA111
GAAGACTTCAGTTTGTATCTCCATGTTCCAACTGTAACCGATCCCCAACTAGCGCCTGAGGGCTGTAGTGCAGGATATGTTCTAGCGCCCGTACCCCATTTAGGTAGAGCAGATGTTGATTGGGATTCCATCGCCGAAGATTACGCTGACAAAATCATCAAAGCACTGGAAGTAGAGTTACCCGATCTAAGCAAACACATTGTAACTCGACGACACTTCACTCCAACAATGTTTGAAAGTGAATTAGTTGCCTACAAAGGTTCTGCATTTTCAGTGGCTCCCAAACTAACCCAGAGTGCTTATTTCAGACCCCACAACAAGGATAAGAAGATACCAGGGCTATACTTTGTTGGCGCAGGCACTCACCCGGGTGCTGGGCTGCCTGGCGTTATTAATTCAGCAAAAGCGACAGTCCGGCTAGTTATGTCAGACCTTACTCCTCGCTAGAGTCATCATCAATCTGGAATTCATCAGCTTTGAGACTAATGACCAACACAGCAATACCGAGCAGACCGCCAAGGACAAACAATACCATTGAAGAAATGCCGGTGGCGCCAATTGCAACTCTTAGGACAACCGTTGACAATATGAAACCGGTGTTGCGGGCTAGGTTGGTGAAGTCCGTTGAGTATCCATAAGAGATTAGCAAAATCAGGATATCAGCAAGAATCAGCACAGTAAAGAAGTCGAGGAAGAAAATCTCTCGAGTGACCGAACCGTCTCCCTCGCTAACAGAAATTATCCAATTAGAGAAAGAGAATAATGCCATTATGATGTAGGTGAAAAGTAGGAATAGGGCAATTCTTTGCTTGTTTTGAACAAAATTGAGCAGGTCACTATTACCGAATTCTACCTTTGCCTCGGCCGAACTATTGGCTCGATAAATCAGTGATGTAGTAAACAGAGTGATGAAGGTAAGACACTCAACGACGATTAATTTCAGTTCAGAATCAACAGTCCAATCACCGCTGAATTCTAGTTCAGATAAACGCTTGAAAATATCTCGAACAACTAGTAGCGTGACAATCTCGAACTGCTTTCCTACTGCGGTGGAAAATGACTCAGGAATTGCTCTAATTAGTTGGTAAACTTCGTAGGCAAGCAAAATCGAAAACGGCGTGTAAAGCGCATCTAAAGGCGAATCAAGGAGGTCTGTAGACGCACTGTTGACTTCTAAAACACCGACTTGGTAAAGGAAATATAGGCTCAGATGGAAAATAAATCCAACTATAGCTGCAACCAAACCATAGCGTCGAACCTGCTCCTCTGCGGGCTTGCCTAACAGCCGCCCATGAAGATTTACTAACGCTCCAGTCATGGCTGTGAATTGATAGTTCACCGTAAATAAGTGTGTACAAAAGCAAAATACGGAATTTGGCATAAAAATACAGTGATATATAGGCATCAAAGAATCCCTTAAATTCATGCTGGATAGTTTGCCTAATCACCTGTCTGACCGAATTCGGA
>DAWS01000134.1:3932-8159 GCA_002506025.1 Euryarchaeota archaeon UBA111
GTGCACGAGAATCCGGCCATTGACACCGGTATACTATTGGCAGAACGATATCAGAAATCCTTACTAATTTATCAGGCCATAGATGAGCGCTATCCACATGCTTCATTGCGGCATCATAACATGTTACTAGATGGAGCTTGTGACCTTGACAGTGGTTGTAAGTCTCGTGGTTTACGCTATGTATTACACGTTGCCCGAGAAAATAACCGACAAGCGGTGGTTAAAGCCCTAGCAAGTTCTGCATCATGCATTGTTACCGATCTCTTTCCACTTCCGCCCTGGACTCACTGGGTAAGACGCATGGCACAATCTGCAAATTGTCCAGTGATTGAAGTCGATTGTCACTGTGTGATTCCAATGACATTATTTGGTAAATCAGTTGACCGACCCTTCAAATTTCGCGATGCGACCAAAAAAATGCGCAAACGACTCGTCCAGCAAACTTGGCCAAATGTTGAGGCAACAGTTGAACCATACAACGGAGAATTACCGTTTACTCCAGTTGATATCGACAAATTGGTGAAGGACACAAGTGCACGCATAACCCTGCTACGTGATTGTCAGATAGACCCAACAGTAATGCCAATTTGGCGTGAACGGGGTGGTGAATTAGCCAGTCTAGCAAAGTGGCAAAAATTCCTCGACAAAAATCTAGGAGGTTACGCAAGAAGAAGAAATAATGCTGCAGACCCAGAAGGCGTTTCGCGCTTATCGGCGGCCTTTCATTATGGCTTTCTCTCGCCAATGAAGGTTGCTCGAGAGGCCTCAGCGATTGGCACTAAATCGGCGGATAAATATCTTGACGAATTACTAATCTTCCGTGAGCATGCTTGGCATCATGTTGTCAGTACAGATACGCCTTACTGCAGTTCAAATTTACCTCACTGGGCTCTTGAATCATGGAATAATACGGCCGATGATCCACGGCCAGTGGTATTATCAGATCACCAAATTGAGTATGCCAGGTCACCAAATCAGTTGTGGAACCTGTGCCAACAATCATTAGTTAAGCACGGGGAATTGCATAATAATTTACGAATGACTTGGGGTAAGGCAATACCACATTGGTGTGATGACTTAGAGCAGTCGTTAGAGCGTGCGCAGAAGTATAATGACAAATATGCGCTAGATGGTCGTGACCCCTCGTCAATCGCTGGTATCCAATGGTGCCACGGCTTGTTTGACCGAGCATTTTTCCCTTCGCTCCCAATCATGGGCGTAGTTAGAAAGCGCGACTTAGAGACTCACGCTTCAAGGTTAGATATGGCAAAATACGCAGATTACATCAACCGCTACACGAGTCCCGATGACGAGATATTTGTCGTCTGTGGCAATTCTCTCATTGAGTGCTATGCGGCGCGAGTGATGTATGACAATGGAATTAATGTTGTACACATTGCTGGTCTACATGATGATTCAGAAGACTTGGAATTAAGATTCGACCAGAGTAATGACTTGCCTGAAAATGTTAGTAATCGTTTGAAGTCTATCGCCGAGAAAATCCAGTCTAACAGAATTTCCCACATCACCAAAAATTTACTCAGAGGCATTCCCACCGGAGTAATAGAAAATTTGCAAACTGAATCAAACCAAGGTGAAAGTAAAGTTCACTTCACTCTGAACAATCGAAAAACTTCAGTGACACGGATTATTTCTGAGAACCCGATTGATTTGTCCGATGCACCTCATCTAGATGCCAATCAAATGTTTGACCTACAATACCAATTAGCCGACCATGATAATGAATCGACTGACCCGCTGAGTCTCCTGCCATCAGCTCTATGGCAGTTAGCAGAGTTACTGTGGACCCTATGTGATGATAACAGTGCGACAAGTTATCCAGTCCAGATGAAATTAATCTAAGCAACTTTTACTTTAACAAAATTAACCCACTCTGTGTTGGAAAGCATGGTAATTTGACTCGGCCGATTTTGGTTAATGGGCCGAACAGTTCCAACTTGGCGTAACCGTATTGAAGCAGAGTTAGGCAGCCTTGAAAATTTTCGCAGGGCGCTTAATTCCGTAGACCGTAATGCGTTAGACCAATTGGTCAATGGTGTCAGGAATCGGCGTACTGCAGGAGGTATGCTGCCTGCTCATGATTCATGGAAACCAATGCTACTTTCTATGCTGTTAGAATGCCATAGTAAGATTGCTGAATTGGAACGAACGATTGAGAAACTAACTGACGAAGTGTGATGATGTGAAGGGTTGGGTAATCGATGCACAACTAGGTGATGACGGCATCACAATGGATGTCTGGATTTTTGTCAAGGGCTCAGGAGTGCAGCATTTGCTGATTCCATGGTGCGCCACAATTCACATACATTCAGATAATTCACGCTTACAGAATTTAGCAAGTTGGCTAGAATATCCTGAGGTCAGGACGCGCTTCGCTATCGGAACTATGCGCTTTATTCGGCGGCGTTTATCGCTTGACCAATACGAGATGCATGACGTACTAGAGGTTGATTTAGCAGACAGTCGAAGAATCCGCCAACTTGCTAATCACATCGAATCAAGAGGAGATTTCCATCGCTACACTCTGTATTCCGTCGATGCACACTTAGCTCAGCGGTTTTTTGTTGAGCATAATATTGCACCATTCCAATATGTTGAATGGACTGGCAACCAATTCATTGTTCATGAAGAGTCAGACGAATGGCCAGCATTGACTCAGATAACGATGGCTTTTGATTATGATTCGGCGGACGGTTTTGATACTATTGACTCGCATTTGAAATCAGTTACGCTGTCACTTAATTCTGGTATTAACGAAAGTAGAGTTATTGATTCATCGAAGGTATATCATAATGCCTCTACTGCAGTATTTCTTAGTGAATTACAGCGAGAAATAAATCGTTTCGACCCAGACATAATAATGACTAATGGGGGGGATTTTCTACACTTCTCAATGTTACAAAAGTTGAGCCAAGAATCAAATCAGCCGTTTACCCTAAGTCGCAAAAATATTGCATTACAGCCGCGCACAATGTCTAGAATTGTTCATTCTTATGGGCAAGTAATACGCAAAGACAGCTATTTCCCAATTCACGGTCGCTTGCATATCGACATTAGAGCTAGTTTTATTGTCCGCGAAGGCGGGTTACACGGTTTATTTGAATTAGCCCGGCACTCACGACAATCGCCACAAGATATCTCAAGATTGTCACCAGGTTCGGTAATTAGTGCAATCCAGATGCGTATTGCGATGGAAGACGGGGTTCTAGTGCCCTGGAAAAAGAATCGACCTGAGGATACTAAAACGGCATGGGAGTTAATGATGGCTGATCGTGGCGGGCTCTATCTTGATAGCAAACCGGGACTCTACACCGACGTCATTGAACTTGATTTTGCTAGTCTATTTCCTAGTATCATTGCAACCAGAAATATCTCACCAGAGACATTAAACTGTGCGTGTTGTCAACCGACGAATGAAATTGTGACATCAGCAAATTATCTGCCATTGGAGGTTAATTCGGCTAATAGTGAGTTCAGACGGCGCCGTTTGGAGGAACGAGTAGGCACCGGATTATTTCCAGTGCCTAGTTCTTATGCGTTGCAGGTGCCCGGTTTGTCTTCGCATACCTGTGGTAGAGTACATGGTTTCCTCGGCCGAGTAGTAGCGCCAATTATTGAACGACGTCGTCAATTAAAACAGCAAATGGTTCACAAAGGCGATGCTATTGACAAGCAGCAGAACGCTTTGAAGTGGCTGCTGGTAACTTGTTTCGGCTATACTGGTTACAAAAATGCTCGATTTGGTCGTATTGAGGCACATGAGGCAATATGCGCTTGGGCTCGGGAAATATTGTTGCAGACTATTGCGATTGCAGAAGAAGAAGGATGGACTGTGTTGCACGCAATTGTTGACTGCGTGTGGATTCATCGAGAGGATGTATCGCGACAAGAAAAGCAAGTACTTGCCAGAAGATTTGCCGACCGAGTTACCCAAGAGATAGGTATTCCGTTAGAGTATGAAGATCTCTACAGTTTCATTGGGTTTCTGCCTAGTCGAATGCACGGCGCCGGTTCCTTGACCAAGTATTGGGCCTACGGTGCGAAAGGGTTGAAGGTCAGGGGCATTGAATCGCGCCAACATTCAACCTGTGAATGGGTTAGAAACTTGCAAAATTCTGCGCTACAGATTATGGTAGATTGTGTTGATAATGAAATTGATGTGACAGGTAAACATGTGCAGAGTACTATCTGTACTTTGTTGCACGA
>DAWS01000134.1:8534-10609 GCA_002506025.1 Euryarchaeota archaeon UBA111
ACTCGTCGAGTTACTAAGACAATAGAACAGTTTACCGTATCGACAATAACTCATTCAGCACTCCTCAGAGCTAATGCATTGGGTCATGACATATTGCCGGGGCGTAAGGCTAGATTTGTTGTGGTCAAGTGTGATAGCAAAGATCCTGCAGACCGAGTGGTTCTGCTCGAAGAAATCGACAACTTACCTAATTTGCGTGTAGATATTGCTTACTATCGTGAATTAGCGATAAGAGCTACTTGGGCTATATTAGCACCTTACGGCTGGACCGATTCTGAGATTGCCGCAGGTAGCAAAGCCATCACACTGTTCGATTTTAGTAAGTGATAATTGCTAATCTAGAAGGGTTATTTCTTCGAGATCTGGTTCATAATTTGTCCACAGTTGCTGATGTAATATTCGGCTGTAGGTTTGTTGTAGAGTTTCTTGCTCACTCCACTGTTCACGAAACCCAGAGTTACCTGTCGGTTGGTGAACCAGCCATAATTTAGTAACTCCACCCTTACGACGGTTTCTTCCTAATAATTTCTGATTGCACTGCTTGTCAACAATATCTAGCAATACTTTGTGGCGCTTCGAGTAAGCTTTGGCGGCGGTGATGACAATTACTGCAATGTCATTTTGTTCTGCAACTTCAGTTAATTTAGCCATACATCGTTTCAACAGTGTCCGTGCTTCTCGCTCTTTTACTTGGGCATCAAGATGCATGACAATAGGCCCATCAACGACAATCAGTTTAGCATCAGTGATCGTCAATTCGTCAGTCATCCTTTGGACTAACGAAGCGAATTGGTGAACGGTAAAACCACGTCCAATAAACAGATTACGCAACAGATAGTTTGCTTCAGGATAAGTCTCAGGAAAACATCTGAGTATGCGGTCGGGGTTGAAACGACAGGCGCCGTCAATCCAGTGTACGTATTGTCCATTCATCAGTGCCATTGCAGTCCATGCTTCTGCATATTGGCGCATGCTTTTACCAGCAAAACCGTTTCCACACAATCGGTAAACTCCACCGCTTTTTGGCACGATTAAGCGTTCATCAATTGTGCGTTCCTGCACCAAGGGGTAGTATCTCTTGCTCACATCGGAAGTTACACCAAGACGCCTAAAAGCCTTGATTAAACCCCGCAGTTAAAGTAAAACTGAAGCCAAATGAGCGATAGAGATTAATCGACATTATTGGTGGTTTCGAGGTGTTCTTTATCTTGTGGAGGCTGTAGGACGACACGGGCCACATCATGACACAAGGCGAAGATAATGTTTCACGGATGGCAGGTATGGATGTTTATCTGCCAACTGGTCAGAAACTCGGCGTCGTCTATGATGTCGTAATAGACACCGATGGCATAAGGTGTACCCATCTATTCGTTAGAGAAACCGATCATGAATTGGTGGAAGGTGGAATAAACTTAGCCATTCCATGGCGCTGGGTGCGCGGCGTCCACGATATTGTCCTGTTGCGCTGGTTTCCTCCTACGCCAATTCCAATGAATAAGTGAGGCACTCAAAATGAGTATTGAAGTTCACATATTGGGTACATCCTCAGCGCGTCCAACCAGTATTCGCCAGGTAAGCGGTAATCTAATTTCATGTCATGATGGCATTGTAGTTGTTGATGCTGGTGAAGGATTCCAGACACGATTCTTTGAGCAAAGAAAGCGCATGAAACAGTACGATAAGTATCATCTCAAACCAAGCAAGGTTAGCGCGCTCTGCCTCACTCATGGTCATCTCGACCATACCTGGGGAGTCCTCCCATGGCTGCAATCATTAGCATTGGATAATCGCCATCAACCTTTGCTGGTCCTGGGGCCAACGACTAGTCAGGTCATTGACGCATTATTGAGTGAGCAGCCATTACCAAATGATATTCACAAATCCGATTTAGCAATACAATACCGCTTCTGGCATCAACTTGGTGCGACATCCAGTGGGCTGGGTTATCCGATTAGGTGGATATTAGGTGCAGTAGATGTCGGGCGCTGGGTTGAGTTTCTTGATGATGGTCAAATCATCGAATTAACGGAAATGCCACAACCCGAAGGCTGGAGAAAGAACCACATAGCAGCTCT
>DAWS01000116.1 GCA_002506025.1 Euryarchaeota archaeon UBA111
CCAATCGGTCCACCACCGCCGAGTTTTGCCGGCAGGAGCATCTTCCCAAGCGCACCTCCTGTGGCATCTAGCACTATACCAGTCCTGAGGTGGACTGTTCGGACTCCAGCAGCCTTTGCTGCTTGACATGAGTCTTCCCATCGAGCGCATGTTTCGGGGAGGAATCCTTTTCCGGCCGTTGAATTTTCATCGAGAATTTCATCACCTCGCTCACCATACCAGCCAACAGCACTCGCAACAATGAAGGATTCAGGCTTTTTCTTTAGGTTAGCAATAGTTTCTGATAGTAGTGTTGTGCTAATTGTTCTACTCTCTTCGATAAGTCTCATGCGGCTTTTCGACCATCGCTTGTCGCCGATACCCGCTCCGCCAAGATGAATAATGGTGTCAAAACCCTCAAGCTGTTTTGCATCCAAGTCGCCGGTATCAGGTGACCATGAAATCTCTTTGCTGTCTGGCTTTACCGACCTTCGGACTAATCGCCAGACATCATGGCCGCCTGTATCAAGGAACGCTACTAGTTGTCTTCCGATCAAACCCGAAGAACCAGCAACAAGAATTTTTTTCCTCTTCAGGTGACTGAATTCAGCGTGCCGTTGCAAATCCCGCTCAAGTCTTATCTCACGGGCTGTAAACATCCTAGTTAGACGTTTCTTTATCATTCTACCAGCAACGATGTTACCCAGGAAACCCATTGGCAAGCGATAATTCACCTTGTCATGGATCATCACTTTGCCATCCGATGTGTTCTCGAATTTGTGAATGTGGTGCCATGATTTGAAAGGCCCTTTGAGCATTATATCCTCAAATGAATGAGGAGGGTTGTATGCAGTGTGTTGGGCGACCCATGACATTTTGATAGGCCCCATTGGAAAGCGGAATATCCGCTGTGAGCCCTCTTCTAAATTATCATCAGCACGTACTTCTTCAGCCAGTTCCCATGGCGGCATTAATCGTCTAAATGCGCCTTTTCTTTCGTGCCATGCAAATGCTTCTTCTATTGTATTGTCGACGTGAGTTTCGTGTTCAAACACTATGCTCACATTATCGACTCCTAAATTGTTGTAAGTAGGGTTTAAGATTCATTTTTTTCCTTGTGTTTTCAGAAGACATGTATCTTATTTTGCCAAAAATGGCACGCTCTGGGCCCCAAGCTCGGTCATGTCTGCCTAATACCCAAAAAATTCCGGTGTAGGAATTGGGGTCTCTACCATCTAAGGCATATTTGTCATTGAGATGAATCATCCAGTTAGCTGCTTCTTCTGGCGTTGAAGCCCATTCAAGAATTCGCTTACCCCACAGCATTCTCAGATAGTTGTGGATAATGCCGGTTTTTACCAGTTGATTTTGGGCTGCGTTCCATATTTCATCGTGAGTCTCGGCATTTTCTATCTGCTCGAGAGAGTATAGAACCCTCTCATCATCAGAGTGCTCAGCGAGGGTTTTCTTTGCCCATTCTGGAATCGACTCGAATTTGTTATGATTTTCGTTGTGAAATGCGTTGTTGAAACCGAGCTCCCGCCAAGTTATTATTTGGTCGAGGAAACTTTCAGCGCCTTGACTTAGACCCCACCAACCTTCTCGAGAACCCTTTCGGGCCATGTCAATGTGTTCGGGGGTCCATCCCTCCAGTGCTAGTATTTGTTCGACGATTTCGATGGATGATATGTGGCCGAAATGGAGCCAAGGAGATAGGCCACTTACTGCAGAGTTTTCAACACTATTTCTGTCCAGATGATATCGATCTAAACTATTTGACAAAAATGTTGATAATTTGCGTTTGGCAGTTGTTCTGCCACCAGTAGCCATTCTTACCGGTTCGACATCATGATCAATATCGATAGCCGACAAAGCTTTCTTTCCAACTGAGCCACCTTCTGAACAACGCCATAGCCATTCAAACGGTGGCAATTTTACACTGCAATCTTCCATAATCGATGCGAATAATTTTTCATCCATCATGAGGTCGGATTTGTTAGTTACTGGCTCTCGTCGTGGCCATGTTTCGGGACATCTGGTGAAGTTTTTGTGAATCCAGCGTCTAAATCCGTGTGCTGTTGAGTGAGCACTTTCTGTCCAACTCATTGGGATTACACCGTTAGAATCAGCAACAAACATTTGAACTGGGAGTGATGCACTGGCAGCCTTTATTGCTCGTTGTGGGTAATATGTAGGGAAATCATCACTAACAACAATTTTTGCTCGCTTGGCAATTTGTTTGAGCAACCCAGCGGGCCCGCTTAGAGGAGTTTCTACCCAAGGTATGTATCTGATTTTATTATCTCTGAATGTAGAAATATTTTCAACCATGCCTTGAATCATGAAGGTTGCTATTCGATCATTAGCGAATTTGTGACTGGTTGAAATTTCTTCAATTACTAGTAGCGGAACGTTATGTTCAGTTGCTAAGTCGGCAGCGAATTGTAGCGATGCATTGTAGTTGTATCGCCTCGTGGCTATCATCCAGTAAAGAATGAACTCGCCATCTTCATTTATGGGTTTATCATTTACCAGTTTGATACGATCGCCAAGGTTTGAACTCAAATTCTCACCTCGTTATTTTGGTGCAGCAGGTAGGGGTAGCCACGCTGCTGAGAATAGTCGGTTGTGGAGAACGGGGTTTGACTCAACGCATTAACAGCGATTGATTTCATTGCTTCACTGACCCATTTAATCGAGTCAAAGTCGTCGAGGCTGACAAATTTTGCTTCGTCTACCTCACTGGCAGCAGTCGGTGTTTCACCCGGTAAGAGTTTAACGCTGTAGGCAATAAATACTGCAGGGCCAATATCAGTGAGGTTTTCTCTGATGGCATAGATTCCGGTGACCTTACCTTCAACCGCGCATTCTTCTCGCAGCTCCCGTAGTGCTGCGTCTCTGGGCAGTTCGCCCTCGTCAACATAGCCTTTTGGCAGTCCCCAATGGCCGGAATATCTTCCAGCGGACTCTTTTACCAACAAAACCTGTGATTCACTGGTGACAACTGCTGCAACTCCTAAATCACAGCGGACGCTACCCATGGGAAAAATAACAACCTTGGAAGGATATAAAGCGGTGTTTTTATGCAGGCTAGCAGGCAAACATGTCATTATAAACTTGTCAATCTACAAACA
>DAWS01000086.1:0-5403 GCA_002506025.1 Euryarchaeota archaeon UBA111
AATGTTTACGAAGGCGGTGTAGTCGACATGCGTGAAGCCAATGTATTGGAGCCTATCAGAGTGGTTGAACAAGCAATACAATCAGCAACCGAGACCGCAGTAATGATTTTGAGAATTGATGATGTCATCTCGTCCAAGGGAGTCGCCATGGGCGATGAAATGGGCGACATGGGCGATTTCCACATGTGATTTTCACCATAATTTATGGTGGCAAGAAAAGTCTCTCCCTACGGGAGAGCAAGCAACCTTCAAAGACTACGGCGGTTTGGAAATATTAGGTGAGCAGTATGCCAGAGGTTCCTGACAGGCAACTAACAATATATTTCGGTTCACAAACCGGTAACGCTGAAGAGCTGGCCGGCAAAACCGCAAAATTAGCTAAGAAGTTCAATCTACAAGCAAAAGTCGTTGACATAGGTGATATAAAACCTGAGAATTTTGCTGACACCAAGCGTGTTTTCATCATCACTTCGACGTGGGGCGAAGGTGAAATGCCAGACAATGCAGAATCTATTTGGGTTTCGACGTGTGAGCAAAATCCAAGTCTCGCTTCAGTCAATTTTTCCATATGTGCAATCGGTGATACTTCATACGATGAATTCTGCAAGGCTGGGCTTGACTGGGACGCTAAATTTAACCAACTTGGAGCAACGAGAATCCACGACATTCAATTGTGTGATGTCGATTATGAGCCTGCATGGGAATCCTGGGCAAACTCAGCACTGCAAGCAATGTCAGATCTAGACACCGGGACCATCACTGTTGACGAGTCAGAAGTTATCGCTGAAACAACTACTGCCCAAGCAAGTGTCGTTGCAACATCTGGCGAGGCAAGTGAGGAACTAATGGCACTAATGGAAGGTGACAGATCTCTAGCAATACTGTTCGGTTCCCAAACAGGTAATGCAGCAGGTCTGGCCGAAAAGACGGCTAAACTTGCCGCAGATTACGGGTTAGTCCCACAAGTCTACGATATGGACGGCTTTGATGCGTCAACGCTAGTGAATCACAAGCGAACACTAATCATAACCTCAACATGGGGTGAAGGAGAAATGCCAGATAATGCAGAGTCGCTGTGGCAAACTGTAAGTTCACAAGGTCCGTCTCTGTCTGGGGTTCACTTTAGCGTCTGTGCCATAGGCGATACCGCTTATGACGAGTTCTGTAAAGCAGGCGTTGATTGGGATGATAAGTATCAAGCTTTAGGGGCAAATAAGGTGCATGACATACAACTCTGTGATGTTGATTATGAACCACCATGGGCATTGTGGGTTGCTGAGGCACTGCCGAAAATAGCCTGTGTGGACTCTTCAGGGACACTACAGATAGAATTACTTGACCAAATGATTGCCTACGGCTCCAGCAGCGACGAGGATGTAGTCTCAGGTGACTACGCCCCAGGCATAGTCAACAAAACAGAATTGACAGTTACACTGGAAATTTTCCGCTACTGTCCAACAGCGTCCGAGTCTGGTTGGGATACTGTTGTATGCTCACTGCCAGCTAATGCATCGTTACAGGACATGCTCATGGCAGTCAAGAACAATGTAGACGGTAGTTTGACTTTTAGAGCAGGTGATGGAACAGGCTCACCGACATCAGGTGTCAGAGTCAATGGCAGATTGGTTTTGGCAGATTCAACCATTATATCTGAGGTTGTTAGTGCTGACGGTAGAATCAAGATCGAGCCACTATCTGGTTATCCAGTAATTAGAGATTTGATGGTTGACTACTCAAAGTTCGAAGAAAATCGTATGAAAGCCAAGCCATGGATGACCTCCAGTCCAAGAGAAGGAGCATACCTAATCAACGGAATGGCAGTTGGTGTAATGGAATCAGAAGATGCAGTCAAACTGCATGCAGCAAGCGACGTAAAATCCTACCAACTGGTTCACTCAATGTCTGATACTGTTGGATACGATTCGAAGTATGAAGGGCCCGGTGTTCATCTCCAGCGCTGGAACAGGGTCAATGACCCAAGATCGAGTGAGAAGTACAAGAGCACTCTAATTGCTACACTCAATAACTCAACTGGAGTCTGGGGAGAAGCCGACTTAGCATCTATCTCTAGATATGGTTCAGAAGGTAAAACTGCATCAAATGGGCTAAATGACGTTAGAGCATATATCTTGAACCAAACCAACTATCGTGGTCCACATGGCAGACTAGTCAAGTGGTATGGGCGCAGTGTTAAATGGACAGGTAAACTAAACGAAACCACGCTATACCGCCAGGTATTGGGTCCAGTTGGATTGATCAGCAATATCTTTGATGGCGTCTCTGCTAGAATGGTATTAGGTTTCACAAGAACCGGAGGCCCACCAATCAGAAGTCTGCAGGCGCTTATTCTGCCACCAGCAGGTATTGGTAAAATACCTAACATGTTCAATTCTAAAGTTAAGAATCATCATCAAGTAGTAGGCCTCTTCAATGAAATCGACCAGAGGTTCTAAGTGATTTAAATGCCTAAAATTGCATATTATCCAGGGAATGTCGCCAGAGCAGCATCTATGGAAGTTGAGGACTGCATTCAGCCATTGTGCAAAACCTTGGGTATAGAGTTGATTGAGTTACCTCAAGCGACAAGCGACGGTGGCAACATAATCAAACAAGCATCGAGTAAGTTACAACATGCATTGGTTGCTAGAAATCTTGCCTTGGCCGAGGAAAAAGGCCTCGATATAATGACTACATGTGCAACGAGTCACAGCATCATGAAAGATACTATGCAAGACTTTCGAGATGACCCAGTTTATGCTGCTCAACTAAACAATCTAATTGCTCGCTCCACTGGAGTAGAATACCGAGGCGAAGCTGACTCATGGCACCTGCTTCACTACTTGGTAGAAGAGATAGGATTAGAGAAAGTTACCGATGCAGTAGTTAACCCGATACAACTCAAAGTTGCACCATACTATGGCCCAAACATGCAAAGGGAGGGATTCTGCGGTAACGATGACCCATTTATGCCAACATACTTAGAACAACTAATCATTGCTTTAGGAGGAACGCCAATAAATTATGATCTTAAGTGTCAAAGTGTTGGTGCGCCGTCTTTGCTGACACTTGAGAAACCGGTAATGTCGCTTATCTCATCAGTAATATCTGACGCCAAGTCAAACGGCGCAGATCTTATTGTCAGTGCATGCACCGTATCTCACGCTAATCTCGATTCATATCAGACTAAGGCTGGGAGAAAAACCGGCAAGAATACAAGTATTCCAGTGGTTCACCTTGCTGAATTGATTGCTTTCTCATTCGGACATTTCCCAGACAGACTGGCACAACTGCGGACCAGAGCTATTCTAATCGGCGGTTAGTTTAGAAGAATATGCTCAACTTTTCTAGGTCTGAAGCGTTTAATTCACTCTCAATAGTGCTGAAATCACTCTTGAAGATGGCAGCAATTGAGTGATGTTCAATCAACAGACGCTCACAAACCGCAAAGTCGATTCCAGTGATATTAGACAGTAGCTCAATTTGTTTCTTAAAGCCTTTATCAGACCATCTTTCAACAAAATCTTCGTTAGTTTCATTGTTATTAACCATCGCTGAAATTTCTATAGATGCAACCTCACAGAGACGGTTTATTGATTGGTTATCAATTGGTTGATACTCGGTGTGGTCTCTAATGGCTTGAGAAAATTTACTGATCTTGCTAGCAATTAGGTATACTAGATGAGCAGATTCCATTGAGTCTTTTGTTGTTATTATCGGTACACCCAAATCTAATGTGACGTGGGCTAAGGCGCCCAATGCTGCGTTAGGATGGACTGAATTACCAATCTCACCTAACTCTATCAATAGGAGTGGTTGTTGTCCTGATTGCCTCATACGTTGGCACTGTTTGAACAATCTTTGGTCGATTATTGACGTCAGCAAGTCTCTAGCAGTTTTTCTTTCGATAAGGATATCATCTTGAATCAAGATATCGCCAGTTGGCAAGTTTTGATATTCTAGATTTATTCCAAGACTGTTGATGTATGCAGATAGCGTGGAAGAAGCTTCTCGATGATCGATAACAACTGTGGCATTGATTGGCTTGTTCATATCATCAATATGTTCGCTTACCGCATTGGCTATCGATGCTTGTTGATCGTGGCTAGAACCTTCAGTTTCCCCGCTAAAAAAATCATCTAAGCCAGTTTGGTTGCGCGGACGTTTGTCCTTTGGTTTGACCACAGTTGATTGAATGATGATTTTTTCACTGTTATTATTCACTACCTTTGAACCATGGCGCGGGTTTGGATATAATTTTTCCAGTCTTGTTACCTCTGTTTGGAGAAATTCCTCGGCTGGCATTTCTACGCCGTCAATCTGGACAGTGAAATCGTCAAGACTGTTTGATCGCATGTTGGTTCTGAAATCTAATCTTTTCTGCTTTTGTTGTTCAATATCTGCGAGGTTACTGTACATTTTACGTTCTCGAATTTCAGCAGCACGACTGACATACTGATCTCTGGTATCATTAGCGATCAATGTCTTTACTGTTCCCGAGCGTTGTCTCGCAGTTCTACCGCGGCGTTGTATTGATCTAATCGCACTGGGTACTGGTTCATACATAAGAACCAAATCTGCAGCCGGAACGTCCAGTCCCTCCTCGCCAACTGACGTAGCGACCAGCACATTTACTTCCCCACTACGGAATTCTTCCAATCTTGCAAGTTGTTGCTTTTGGGTCATGCCTTTTTGTTTTCCGCTAGTCGATTGGCCAATGAATTTAGAGACCCTAACTCCATCGATATTTGATAGGGATTGAATTAAATTATTCACAGTATAGCGATATTCAGTAAATATTAGTATTCTAGTTGATGGGTTGTCTTCGATTTTTTCGCCAACCATATCGATGACTTTCTGAGATTTCGGGTGCAGTTCACCCACATCTCGTGCACTAATTCTAAAATTATGAACAACGGGTATCGCTAGAAATCTATTAGTGACCCTCTCACCAGACCGCCCATCATCTTCTGCTTTTTCCAAAAAGCCCAATGCAGCTTTGACTCCCTGGGTTTTGAGTAAGTCTAGTAACATATGCATTCTTCGGATATCAGAGATTTTTCTTGCTGCATTATAGCCTCTAGCATCTCTTCTGCTAATTGCTCTGCTTGCTGCCATTGCAGCGTCGGTAATTATCTTGGAAGTAATATTCTTCACCGGGCCAATAAATCCCATCCGCTGGATGCTCTCAACTTGTCTTGCTTGGTATTCTTCCAGCGGATAAATTAGTGATTTTAGAGTATCAGGTAATTCTAACTGAATGGTGTCATTATGTAGTGTAACTGCATACGGTTTTAGCAGCGGTTCATCCTTAATTGATACATCAAACCTATTGATTCCCAAACGCTTTGCAACCTCCAAGATAGATGATTTAGTCGCCCCGGGGCTTGCGGTAGCACCTAAGGT
>DAWS01000086.1:5790-6514 GCA_002506025.1 Euryarchaeota archaeon UBA111
CCGGTTGCGTGATGTGCCTCGTCAAATATGATCAGTGAGACATCTTTGAGCGAGATTTTACCGCTTGCGGCATCGTTTCTAATCACTTGGGGAGTGGCCATTAATATTCTACCATGCTGCCATATTTCACCCCGTTTGGCCGGGGGTGTTTCTCCCGTATATCGCAGTATTAACTCTGAATCGATATTTATCATTTCTCTTGCCATTCGCTGCTGTTGAGCGACCAGTCCAGTTGTTGGGGCGATTAGAACAATCTTTTCGTCTTTGAACTTAAGGAATTCAGCCATAATCAACCATTCCACTGCGGTCTTACCAAAACCCGTTGGCATAACCATCAAACAAGATGACGACAGCGCACTTTTGAGTGCCCTGATTTGATATGCTCTAGCCTCCACTCCTGAGTTAAGCAAGGGGTGGATGATAGTTGGCATCGTATTAACTCGGGGTCGAGGGTTCAAAAGCATGATGTCGAATAAACCAACCTCAATCAATAAAAATCTAGCCTTTTTACTGTCGTATAATCGCGTGACAGAATGCCAATACTGACCGAACCACTCATATACCAAAGGTAAGTCGGATGGATGCTCAAAGGTGAGCAGCCAGACACAATGGGCCATCCCCCGAGGACCCCAACAGTCTCGTTCCGCCCTCGTCGGAATGAGGCGCAGTGTCACGGCTGTTCCTGTCCAGAGAGCCCTCGTATGCCCTCTCGGTGGGGCCCCTA
>DAWS01000086.1:6846-9340 GCA_002506025.1 Euryarchaeota archaeon UBA111
GTTGTAGAAATAATGGAGGAATCCGAATGGCGAAGAGAAGTCACCCACGAAGAGGTTCGATGGCGTTCAGCCCGCGTAAGCGTGCCAGACGTCCGTTCGGACATGTAAAGTCGTGGCCAAAAACCGAAGCGAGCGAAGTCAGAATACAGGGATTTGCCGGATGGAAAGCCGGTATGACTCACATTTTGGCTCGTGATTTAAACCCAAGAAGCCCCTCAGCAGGCCAAGAAACACGAATCCCGGTAACTGTTGTAGAATGTCCAAAGATGCGAATTCTTGGCGTCAGAGGTTACCAAATGACCCCATATGGGAAGCAAGCTGTTGGTGAAGCATGGGTTGCTGCTGAACAAATTGCAGATGCGTTTAGTGATCTGTTCAAGCGACTACCTGAGCGCAAGGAACACGATGCAGACAAGCACTTTGAAAATTTAGAAAACTCAGATTTATGCGAAGTTCGTATAATTGTCGCTACTCAACCTAGTCAAATATCTGGAGTTCCAACCAAAATACCAGACGTAATGGAAGTTGGTCTCGACGGTGGTAGCATGAGCGAACAATTATCCTATGCAAAAGAGAAACTCGGTGAAGAATTTTCTTTTGCCGACTGCTTTGATGAAGGAGGACTAACCGATATTGTCGCAGTCACCAAGGGTTATGGTTGGCAAGGTGTAATCCGACGATTTGGCGGTAAATTACAATCTCACAAAAATTCGAAAAAGCGCCGTCAACATGGAAACATGGGCGATTTTGGTACTGGATATGTTCGAAAGACGATCAGGCAAGGTGGCCAAACTGGATACCATCAAAGAACTGAATATAACAAGAGGATTCTCAGAGTAGCAAACCCAGATGAGCATTCGATTACACCAGCTGGTGGTTTCTTGCATTATGGAGAAGTAAAGTCTGATTACATATTGGTCAAAGGAAGCGTTCCTGGGCCATCAAAGCGATTGATTAGATTTAGAGATGCTACTCGTGGCTCAACAAAAACCCTCCACGACTATGAAATCACATATGTAAGCACTGCATCAAAGCAGGGGGCCTGATTATGAAGGTAGCAGTCAAAGATATTACCAACACAATTAGTGCTGATGAACTAGATGCAGGTCGACTACAAGATACATTTGAGATCTCAGTGAAAGACGGCTCAAAAGTTACCCTACCAGATTCATTCAATGCTCCTCTCAGAGCAGATTTGGTCAAGCTAGCAGTTGCGTCCAGCCGAGCCAATCGAAGGCAGCCATACGGTTCACGACCACATGAAGGAAAAAAGCGACCAATGGCTGGTATGAAGCACTCGGTAGAGTGGTGGGGCAAGGGTCGAGGTGTCTCCAGAATTATGCGAAGGACAGGACAGCGACGTGGTGCACAAAACCCCCACACATTGGGCGGACGGAGAGCCCACGGACCCAAGGTCGAGAAGAACTGGGGCAGGAAACTGAACCAAAAAGAGCGTCGACTTGCTCGAGATTCTGCACTCTCTGCAACTACAGACCTTGACATGGTCAGTTCCCGAGGGCACAGGGTTTCAGAAGAAGTCGAAACACTACCAATTATTCTAGGAAATTATGTTGAAGTCAGAGATGGCAAGTCAGAAGAGTTTGACATCGAGTCATTCAATCACGGCTCTGCCACTAGGAAGGTTTTGGCAATATTTGACGAATTAGGACTTGGAGACGATCTGCAGCGTGCAAGAAATGGCCGCAAGATTAGAGCCGGTAAAGCAACCATGAGAGGTAGAGTTCACAAGACTCCAAAATCGGTTTTATTAGTTGTCAAAGAGAAGTCAGGTTTAGCTCAAGCAGCCCGAAATCTTCCAGGTGTTGATGTAGTCGCAGCACGCGACCTCAATGCAGAAGATTTGGCTCCTGGGGGCGATGTTGGACGCTTAACTGTGTTCACTAAAACCGCACTGGAGGAACTCAACTGAGGTGATAATCATGAATGCATACGATATAATCATTCAACCATGGTTAACTGAAAAATCCATGGAAGCAAGGTCAACCCAACAAAGGCTGGAGTTCATTGTAAGAAGAAGTGCATCCAAGAGTGAAATCGCTAAAGCAGTTGAAACAATCTTTGATGTGGAAGTTGAGAAAGTCAATGTGAGAAACACCAAACATGGTAAGCATGCTTCGGTGAAACTTGCAGAAGGTTACGATGCAGAAGACGCTGCAATGCGTCTAGGAGCATTCTGAGGTGATATAATGGGTAAGAGAATACGTGCACAGAGAAAGGGTTCTTCACCAAGGTATCGTGTGGCTAGCCACCGATTTCCTGGGTCAAACAGAATGCCAAGAGAAAACGGCATAGTCGGTGAAGTGACTGAGCTAATACACAGCCCAGTTCACACCGCACCGCTTGCTAGACTGAAGTTGCCCGATGGAGACACTACACTTGTTGTTGCCACCGAGGGGCTATCCATTGGCAGTAGCGTTGCCGTTGGTGATAATGTATCACTTAGACCAGGCAACATTACTAACCTAGGTAGCAT
>DAWS01000086.1:9735-13913 GCA_002506025.1 Euryarchaeota archaeon UBA111
GGTAATTCATGCTACGTCGAAGCAAGAATCGGTGACAAAGTTCGTGTCAGAATGCCATCCGGTGCACTGAAAGAATTGTCTGCTGATTGTCGAGCAACGATTGGCGTTTTGGCTGGTCATGGACGAGACGAGATGCCACTAAGAACTGCCGGTGCAGCATACTACAAGGCGAAGGCCAGAGGTAAGTTGTATCCACACGTCAGTGGAGTTGCAATGAATCCAGTAGACCACCCGCACGGTGGTGGAAACCATCAGGCTGTTCACGGTCCAAACTCAGTGGCTCGTGGCACTCCGCCGGGTGCTAAGGTTGGAATTATTGCTCCAAGAAGAACCGGTAGAGGCCGTGGTAAGAAAATTTGAGGTGAAATAATATGGGACGAAAGAAAAAGAAGTCATTTATGACCCCAAAAGCCAGTAGAAGAAAGGCAAGAAAGCGCCTATCGACCACTACAGGTCGCGTTAAGAAAGAGTTCACCTACCGTGGATTCAGCATGGATGAGTTGTCACAAATGGATTTGTGGCCTACGGAGGACTCTGAAACCTCAATTATACAATTACTACCATCAAGAGCACGCAGATCAATAGGTCGCGGCATGTCAGTAGAGAACGAGCACTTCCTTGCAAGAATGCGTAGAGGTAATTCAAAGACTGTTCGCACACATCGAAGAGATATGCCTATTCTACCAGAATTTGTCGGTCGAAGAATCGCCATATACAACGGACAAAACTTCGTCGAAATTGACATTAAGCCAGAAATGATTGGACATTACCTTGGCGAATTTGCTCTAACCAGAAAGAATGTGGCCCACAGCGGTCCAGGTGTAGGTGCTACCCGTTCATCAAAGCACGTGGCTCTAAAGTGAGGTGTATAATATGGTAAAGCAGAGACAAATGGATAGAAGAACAAAGAGGCGTCAACTGCCTCAAAAGGGATTCACTCAACTACTCCAAGGTAGCCGTATAGCATCCGCTAGAGCAGTTAACGTAGACATGCACGTCAAGCATTGCTTTGAGGTATGTCGAGCGGTCAAGAATATGACAGCAGGCAGTGCGATAGATTACCTCAACGAAGTTTTACGAATCGATTCCGATCGAGCGGACATTAGAAGAAAAGCCGCAGCAGTGCCATACCGGCTAGGTAGTGGCAACAAAAAGCGCAAGCGTAGTGGTCCTTCTATGGTCGGTCACCGCAAGGGTGGTGTAGGGCCAGGAAGATATCCGGTAAAAGCATCTAGAGCAATAATTAAACTAATTCAAAGCGCCATGGACAACGCCAGACACCAATACGAAGATATTGATGCTGAGGAAATGGAAATCACGCACATTGCTGCTCACCGTGGACAAATCAGAAGAGGATTTATTCCACGCGCAAGAGGTAGAGCAACCCCTTCAAATCACTACCAAGTTAACTTAGAAATTTTCCTAGAAGATTTCAACGTGGTTGACGATGAGTTGGAGGATGAATTCTGAGGTGAAATTATGAGTGGCAAACAGAGTATTTTGAGAACAATAGTCAACAGGAATGTTGAGCGACAGTTGGTCAAAGAGTTCCTAATGGATAACACCAAAACAGCAGGTTTTGGTGGACTAACAATCAATCGAACTCCAAATGGAACCAGCGTGGAAATCCGAGCAGAGAGACCAGGTCGTGTAATTGGTAAGCGAGGAAAAATCATCAATGATCTTCAAAAGCGACTCAACGATGAATTCGAGTTGTTTAACCCTCGATTGTCGGTTGAGGAAGTTGAAAATCCAACCCTTAACGCACAAGTCATGGCACAAAAGATTGCTTCTGCTCTTGAGCGTGGTTGGTACTACCGTAGAGCAGGAGCATCAGCTGCTGTCAACATTATGGAAGCTGGAGCCAGAGGTGTAATAGTTACTGTTGCGGGTAAATTGACTGGTGCACGAAACCGCACTCAGAAATTTATCCTTGGTCACGTCAAGTATTGTGGCGAAACAGCATTGCAGTTTATGGACAAGGGCTACGCAGTCGCAGTCAAGAAATTGGGCACCATCGGTGTGACTGTTCAAATTATGCGTAAAGGCATCACTCTCCCTCACGAGATTAGCGTATTCTCTGAGGAAGAGCTACGAATCAGAGCAGAAGCAGACACTGCTGAAGTAGAAGTTGTTGAGGAGGCGAGCGAATGAGCCATGTTTCAAACCGAGAGATTGCAGCAATGAGCGCCGAGGCTAGAGAAGCCAGACTATTAGAATTGCAAGAAGAACTTCTGCAACTGCGTGCGGAGAAATCACTAGGTGGTACTCCAGCAAGCATTGGTGCTTACAAGGCTACAAGACGTAGTATTGCCAGATTGAAGACACACATGAATAATGGTTGATTAAGGAGAAGAATACACATGATGAGTGGAATTTGCAGCGTTTGTGGACTACCAGGTGAACTATGTATATGTCAGGAGATTGCTAAAGAACAACAATGCGCAATATTATCAACCGATAGAAGAAGATATGGAAAAATCGTAACTAAAGTAGAAGGCTTGGAGGATTCAGCAATAGACATTAATCAACTCGCAAAGTTACTCAAAAACAAATGTGCTGCAGGTGGAACGGTAAAAGGGAGAACAATTGAACTTCAAGGAGATCACAAAAAGAAGGCAGCAGTCGTACTCAAAAATAATGGATATAATGTGGAGGTGAGATAAAGATGAATATATACAACGATAATTGGTTGGGCAGGACACTGAATGTCATCTCCTCAAATGACCCCACATTGACATCAAGACACGGAGTAGTGATTGATGAATCCAAGAATACCATAACCATCGAGGAAGATGGGAAATTTGTCAAGTTGGGCAAATCAAGTATCAAATTCACAATATCAGACAGCAGTGTCGTGATAGATGGGACGAAAGTGGGACAGCGTCCAGAAAACCGGACCCACAAAAAGTATAGGATGGCGTGATACCATGCGAGATATAGGAATAGATGTAAAACCCCCTGCTGGTGAGTGGGATGGAGACCAAAACTGCCCATTTTATGGAAGCCTGCGTCTGAGAGGACAAGTGCTAGAAGGAACAGTTTCCAAGGTGGGAATGCAGAAGACAGTAACTCTTGAAAGAAACAATGTTAGGTATATGCAAAAATACGAGCGTTTTGAAAAGCGCACAAGTAGAGTTTCCGCTCACTTACCATCCTGCATAGGTGAAGTAAGCGTCGGCGATACAGTGAAGGTAATGGAATGTCGGCCACTATCGAAAACAGTTTCCTTTTGTGTTGTTGAAATTAGTGGAGGTGAAGCCTGATGCGTGGAATCGCAGGTAAGCAAACAAGAGGTCTACCGACCTCAGCTAGGTTACACGTTGCAGATAACACTGGAGCCAAAGTAGTTCAAATCGTTAACATCTTGAAACTGGGTGGAACGATGCGTAGATATCCAGCCGGCGGTGTGGGAGATATTGCTAAAGTATCAGTGAAAAAAGGGACACCTGACACCAGGCGGCAAATGTTCAACGCCGTCATCATACGTCAAAAGCGCCCATTTAGAAGAGTCGATGGAACATGGGTTCAATTTGAGGACAATGCTTGTGTCATAACCAACGAAAAAGGTGACGTCCAAGGTTCTGATATCAAAGGACCAGTATCAAGAGAAGCTGCTGAACGGTGGCCACGTATTGCGGCTAATGCAAAACAAATCGTCTGAGGTGAAAATATGGTAAAGAGTATGAAGCCAGGAAAGCAAAGAAAAGCACACTTTAATGCTGCAAAGCACGAGAAGCGTAAGCGACTATCTGCAAGGTTACAACTAGAGAAACCAGACTCCCGATTTGATGGAGTGCGCACAGTTACCGTCCGAGTAGGCGACACTGTTAGAGTTGTCAGGGGCGATCTCGCATACGGCGGTAAGCGCCACGGTGGTTCAAGAAACGGCGAGGCGCTAACAGGACCAGTCCTGAGAATAGATTCAAACAGCGGCAGATTGTATATTGAAGGTGCAAAGGCTAGCAAATCAGACAACAAAGAAGAGGCAGTTCCGGTTAGTGCGTCGAATGTTGTTGTCGTTAAACTGGATGAGACAGATAAATTCCGAGTCCAACAATTAACCGGAAACAGGAGTTGAAAATCATGGGAAGTAGTAATCACTTGAAGCGACTAGCAATGCCAAGAAGTTGGCCTTTGCCACGTAAAACCTCAATTTGGGTAACTAGAGCATCGGC
>DAWS01000086.1:14300-15063 GCA_002506025.1 Euryarchaeota archaeon UBA111
GCAAAGTCCGCTAGAGAAGTCCGTCACATACTACACAACAACTTGGTCTCTATCGATGGCAGAGTCTGTAAGGACAGCCGAAGAGGCGTTGGTTTCATGGACGTTCTGACACTTGGTGAAGACAATTACCGTTGTATAATCGACCGTAAAGGTCGCCTGCGTTACAGACCTATCTCGAAGAAAGAAGCTGAAACTAAAGTATGCAGAATCAATGGTAAAACCACGATTAAGGGTGGTAGGACACAACTTAACCTCCACGACGGAAGAAACATCTTGGTTGATGATGCAACTGAATACAGCACTGGAGATTCACTAGTTCTTGCACTACCATCACAGGATATTAAAGAACACATTAGATTTTCAGAAGGGACCAAGTGTTACCTAACTGGTGGTGCGCACGTCGGTGAATTTGCTGAAGTCTCTGAGTATATCGTCAAGCGCTCGAGCATGCCAAACGAAGTTCAATTTGGCGAATTCGGCACAGTAATGTCCAATGTTTTCGCAATCGGTGGCGAGAAACTACCATCGACAGAGGTGGTTGAATGAGCCAAGCAAATCCTATGATGGTGCCAAAAATCGCTAAGGTCTGTGTCAACATTGGTGTTGGCGAAGGTGGCGATAGACTCGTCAACGCAGAGAATGTGTTGGAGATGGTCACCGGTGTTAAACCCCAAAGGACTCTCGGTAAGATACAAAACCGTGACCTAAAGGTTAGAGTTGGTGCACCAATTGGCTGCAAGGCAACGATTAGAAATTCTGAGAA
>DAWS01000007.1:0-2945 GCA_002506025.1 Euryarchaeota archaeon UBA111
TCGAAGCCTTTGGAACGGCAAATTACACTGACCTAACCTGGCGCAGTCTCATAGATGGCTGGGCTTGCACATCATGTGCACGGTGTCAAGATGTCTGTCCAGCATATGCCTCGGGCAAAGCACTTAATCCAATGCAAATAATTCACGATGTTAGGAATTATGCCAACGAGAATTACACAACACTAATCGGCGGCGAGACTCCTGAACAGGATATCATTGCGAAGTTTGGTGAAGAATCAATTTGGGCCTGCACTACCTGCCACGCGTGCGTTGAAGCCTGTCCAATCTACATCGATCATGTGCCGAAATTGACCGACGCTCGCCGCCATCTAATGATGGAGAGAATGGAATTCGACGAGAGGGTTGAGGACACCGTGATGCCACTTATGGCGACAATTGAGAATTTAGAATCAGACTCTAATCCATACGGCCTACCATCCCATGAGCGTGGAGATTGGGCTGCTGATTTGGATGTCAAAGTTGCAGAACCAGCGGAATATATCTACTTCGCTGGCTGTGCAGCGTCTTTTGACGAACGCAACAAAAAAGTTGCTCGAGATACAATCAACATAATGAAAGAGGCAGGTCTTGATGTTGGGATTCTTGGCATGCAGGAAGGTTGTAGTGGTGATGCCGCAAGACGTGCTGGCAATGAATATCTGTTCCAGATGTTAGCCGAGACAAATCTCGCAACGTTTGAAGAAATTGGCGTCAAAAAGATAGTTTCATCATGCCCACACTGCTTCCACACATTGGGCAAGGAGTACAAAGATTACGGTGGGCAGGATATCGAAGTTATGCATCACTCTCAATTGATAGATCATCTACAGGTGGAGGGTAAACTACCCAGTCCCAAACATGATGGCTCAGTTACTTATCACGACCCGTGTTACCTTGGTAGAATCGGTGGCGAATTAGATGCCCCAAGAAACGCTATTGGCGGCGTAGATATCGAAACAAAACGAACCGGTAAGAACTCCTTCTGTTGCGGTGCTGGTGGAGCACAGATGTGGATGGAGGAGCATGTTGACGAAGGCTATGACCGGGTAAACATCATTCGGTCAAAGGAACTTGCTGAAACTGGTGCAGATACTGTTGCTGTCGGTTGTCCGTTTTGCTCAACTATGATCACTGATGGTCTGTCTGCGATTGGTTCAGAGATGGAAGTCAAGGACATCGCAGAAATTGTCTGGGAACAACTCAAAGCCAATGATGCTGCTATTGAGGCCAAGAAAACCGAAGCACAAGAAGCTGCGGAAGCCTGATAACATGCGCTTACTGATTGTCGATTTACTCGCTGAGAGGAAGGCATTTGGCAAAGAGGGCGTTCGAGAAATCATCACTCATTTCGATAATCCAGAGGTCTTTCTTTGGTCACCCCACACTGAAAATAGAACAGAATATGATTTTGGGGAAGTTGTCGAGTCCCCAGTAGATTGTGATTTCATTGTCATTACGGGATCTAGGCGAAACGTTTCCTCGTGGGAACCTTGGATGGATGATGTTGCAGAATTGATTCGCAACGCAGCAGTGCCAATAGTCGGTATATGCTTCGGCCATCAGATAATCGCTGCAGCCTTTGGAGGCCGCATAGAGAGGGCGAAAGAAGGCAGTCACTTTGTCAGCGAAGTGACATATAATGACGGCACTACGGTAAATGCGGTGTTTACTCATCAAGATCATGTAGTTGATTCAGGTCAATTAGATGTGATTGCATCCGCAGAGCACTGTAAAATAGCAGCCTGTGAACATCCAACTAGGCCGATAAGGACAGTGCAATATCACCCAGAGGCAACGCCTAGGATTTTATCTGAAGCGATTAGGCTAGGTGATATGACTCAAGAGGAGGCCGACGTATTTGATATGTCAAAAGATATAATCAATGTTAAACAATCACTCCTTGATTGATTTAGACACAGCAATAAAATCTTGTTCAAAGGAATAAAGACACAAAATCAAACCGACAAACAGTGCATATTCTGCGTATGCTGCAACATCGATGGCATCTTGTATACGGTCGAGCGTAAATATTGTATCATCGTCTAGGCCATACTCTTCCAAATCATTTATTGCTCTGACAACGGCATTATTCATTATAACATATGATACAACTGAAACTAAAATGCTCAACCTCCGAATACGCTTGCCTCGGGGATTAGCGTTGGGAATAGCGAAGTGAGAAACAACGGCCCAAACCATTCCTACCTGAAATACCATTGATGCAGTGATAACGTGCAAAACAAAATGGTCATACATATCTGCAAATGACATAACAAACAAATTTGCCCCAGTAAAGATGCCACAGCACAGTGCCAGAGTAAGTAGTTTGCTCGGTTGAATTTTACGATATTCAAACCACATACGGTAAGCAAACAGCATTTGAATCAGGCCAGATATTGCCAGACCAACGGTGAAGATCATACGCTCTACCCCCGGATAGTCAGCTTCAGAAATAAAGAAAGGAAAGTCCCGGGCATTACCCGCCAAAACGTGAATAATCATTGAGACCGGGACAACAATACTTGGTAGTAACCAACTAGTCCGAATAATCAAATCGTCAGCAATGAATTTACCACCGATTGTGATTCCATTTTGTGCATTCTGCACTACAACACCAAGCGTGCCGACACCAATCGTATCTATAACCTTCAAGTGTGATGGCCAACACCCCATATTGTTTCATATGCCTTTGCGAGTGCACGACACGCGTCGTCGAGAAAAAGTTCCGTTCCAAACAATGGAGCCGGGCAAGGTCTCAATGTATGTTTGTGGTGTCACAGTCTATGACAAATGTCATTTAGGACATGCAAGATGTTACTTATCATTCGATTTGATTCACCGCTGGTTAGAGGCATCAGGGTACGATGTTCACTATGTTCAGAACTTTACTGACATTGATGATAAAATCATCAAGCGAGCCAATGAAACTGGCGAGGATTGGCGTA
>DAWS01000007.1:3331-3843 GCA_002506025.1 Euryarchaeota archaeon UBA111
CTCAATATCTTAAGGGCTGATGACTATCCGAGATGTACTGAATATGTCGACGATATGATTAGAATTACCGAGGACTTAATCGCCAAAGGTCATGCATATTCTGCTAATGATGGAGTTTATTTCGAGGTAAATTCAGCACCGGAAAAATATGGCCAGTTGACGGGTCAAAACATTGACGCAGTTCGCTCTGGAGCAGGTGGCCGAGTCGAAGATACCGGTTCAGGGAAAAAAGATCACAAGGATTTTGCTTTGTGGAAGTCAGCAAAACCTGGCGAGCCGACTTGGGATTCTCCATGGGGTCCAGGCAGACCTGGTTGGCACATTGAGTGTACTGCAATGTCACTAGATCATTTTGGACAACAATTTGACATCCACGGTGGAGGTCATGATTTACGGTTCCCCCATCATGAAGCAGAGATTTTCCAAGGTGAGTGTCACACAGGGTGTTCGCCGATAGTTCACCACTGGTTGCACAATGGTTTCGTCAACATCGACGGGGAGAAAATGAGTAA
>DAWS01000007.1:4247-5260 GCA_002506025.1 Euryarchaeota archaeon UBA111
TTTGCTTTGATCAATGCGCATTATCGCTCACCGATTGACATGAACGAGTCGCTACTAAAGGATGCTGAGCGGAATTATAACCGAGTGCTGGAATGTTATATCAGCGCCCTAAAAAGCAGGACTACCCAGTCCCCAGTAGCTCTGCCGCAGCCTGATATTACTTCACAGCAGCCATTAACAAAATCACTAGCGATGCTAGAAAAAATGGGTGAGGGGTTTGCTCAAGCAATGGATGACGATTTTAATTCCCGTGATGCAGTTGCTAAGGTGCTCGGTGGAGTAAGAGAGATTTCTAAAATTCTCAGTAGTGGTTTAGATGAGGCAGACCGAGATGCTTTTTCACACTATGCTGTTGATTGGTTAGAAGAATCGGCCGGGGCTGTCTTGGGTATACTGCCAACTAGAGAATTTGCGCTAATTGAACCAGAAGAAGATCCACGACGAGCAGAAATTGCCCCAAGAGTTGAGGAACTGCTTGTCAAGCGGTCTGAAGCAAGAGCAAACAAGGATTGGGCAAAAGCTGACCAAATCCGTGATGAATTGAATTCAATGGGCGTAATTGTCACCGATTCAGCAGACGGTCCAAACTGGGATTTAGCATAGTTTGTCATACATTGTTCCTACACCTAGAAAATATGGTATTATCACAATCCTGAATTTGCAATATAATCCTAACATATAGGTTAAATGTAAGCGTTATTGCTTAGCTACATGGTTGATTTTACTTTAACAGAGGAACAGGAAATGTTGGTCGAGTTGGCAAGAATATTTGCCAATGATGAGTTGATTCCTAATGCTGAAGAATGGGATCGCAATGGGATATTTCCGGAAGCGGCTATCGACAAAGCGCGCGAATTGGGTTTGCTTAACTGCACAATACCTCAGCAGTATGGCGGTCTTGGACTGAGTTATTTTGACGAGGTTATGATTAACGAAGAACTAGGTCGTGGAGACCCTGGATTTGCCACCATCACGGGAGTCACTATGCTGGCTTGCCATCCGCTTATTTATGG
>DAWS01000093.1 GCA_002506025.1 Euryarchaeota archaeon UBA111
ATTATTTCTTCCGGCGCGTTTATATTCTTGAGGCTGTGCGCATGGTTGCCCTTAACATGAGGATGGAGAGATTCCGATGAGTGTACACGTGCGATTTGAAACCCCAACAGAAGTATCAGACAAGATTTATGAAATGATTCAGTCCAATTCCAACGGACGAATAAAGAAAGGAAGTAATGAAGTGACTAAGACTGCCGAAAGAGGCACTGCTCAATTCATTGTTCTGGCAGAAGATGTTAACCCGCCAGAATTACTTGCTCACATTCCGCTTATTTGCGAAGAAAAAGGAATTCCATACGGCTATGTGCCGTCTCAAGAATTCCTTGCTAATGAGGCCGGATTGCCAAATGGTGTAAAAACAGCATCCATTGCAATCATGGAAATTAACAAAGGCGCTCAAGAAAAATACCAGGAAGTTGTAGAACTGATCAACGGCTTAAAGGCTTGAACTGAATTCGGAGTTGATTGAATGAGTGAAGAACTAGGTGGTTGGCCAGCAGAAGTTGTCGAGATAGTTGGCAGAACTGGTATGACCGGCGAAGCAACTCAAGTAAAGGTGCGAGTAAACGATGCACCAAATCCACGAGACGTTGGTAGAATCATTACCAGAAACGTGCTTGGTCCAATTAGAGTTGGCGATATCTTGATGCTGCGCGATACAGGTCGTGAGGCAAGAAAGCTGAATGCGAGGTGATTTAAGTGCCAGAGAGAAGAATTTGTAGTTTTTCAGGCGAGGAAATCGAACCTGGCACCGGAATCATGTTTGTTAGACGAGATGGTAGCATCATGTGGTTCAAGAACTCAAAGGCTCGCAAGAACATGGTCAAATTGGGAAGAAATTCTCGTAAAGTCAAATGGACTCGCCACTTCGTCAAGGGCGGCATCCAGTAAACAGATTGCCTCTAGTTCCGCATCCCTGATAAAGGGGTGATTTTTGGCTGTAGTTGGTGAACATCATGGAGACAACATATGTTATGGTAAAGCCGGATGGCGTACAAAGAGGCCTTGTTGGCGAAATTATTGGTAGATTTGAACAGAAAGGACTGAAACTTGTTGGACTCAAATCGATGGTACCGAGCGAAGATATTGCTAGAGCTCACTATGCTGTCCACGCTGAGCGTCCATTTTTCCCTGGCCTCATCAAATTTGTGACATCTGGACCTGTTGTTTGTATGGCTTGGGCTGGGCGTGACGCCATCAGCGTAGCAAGAAATCTGATTGGACCAACGAATGGTCGAGAGGCATCACCTGGGACTATCAGAGGAGATTATGGTATGGATATTGGATACAATATGATTCATGGTTCAGACGCACCCGAGACCGCTGAATTCGAACTCGGATTATGGTTCCCTGAAGGTGTAATGGAATGGAATCAGACCATTTCTAAATGGTTTTACGAGTGATATATCTCGATTGTGCCGTAAAATTGGAGGCCGTTCTATGTCTGAAACTGACGGAGAAACGGTAAATGATGAACCACTACGCGGTGAAAACCGGCAACCAATAGTTTCAGTATTGGGTCATGTAGACCATGGAAAAACCAGCGTGCTTGACCTAGTGCGATCAATTGGTAGCGAACGACAAGCCAGTGTTATGGACCGCGAGGCAGGTGGAATTACACAGCATATTGGGGCAACTGAAGTGCCTGCAGACGTGCTGAATGAAACCTGCAAAGCCATGCTCGGGGGTAAAGAATTCAAATCTCCAGGACTGTTATTTATTGATACTCCGGGACATCACTCATTCGTTAGCCTGCGCAATAGAGGTGGTTCAGTCGCAGACATTGCGATACTGGTTGTCGACATTATGGAAGGTCTACAGCCACAAACTATTGAAAGTTTGAATACTCTCAAAGAAACTAAAACACCATTCGTTATTGCGGCCAATAAAGTTGACCGGATACACGGCTGGCGCTGTGAATCAGGGCGTTCTTTTATGCAATCAATGGCTGCGCAAAGAGATGATGTAAAGTCCCTCTTTGACGATAGATATTGGAAGATGTTAGGACAGTTTTCCGAACACGGATTCAATATCGAACGGTATGATAAAATCAAAGATTTTCGTCAAAATGTCGCTTTGGTACCAATGTCTGCAAAAGAAGGTGAAGGACTTCAAGACTTATTGGCAGTTAGTGTGGGCCTAGCAGAGAGATTCCTTGAAGATAGATTGACCGATACTATCGGCCCTGCAATGGGCACGGTACTAGAGATGCGAGATGAGGTTGGCATGGGTAAAACCATCGACGTCATACTATATCGCGGTAATTTGAAGATTGGTGATAAAATTATGCTGGCTTCCAGTGACGGTGCATTTTCTACTCACATCAAGGGCTTGAAACGACCTCAAGGTATGTCAGAAATGCGAGATGCTGGCAAGCGATGGGTAAATTTCCCAGAGATTCAAGCCGCATGCGGAGTAAAGATAGTTGCGCCTAAACTTGAGAATGCGATTGCTGGAACAACCCTCCACTTGGCTAATACGGCAGAGCAAAAAGCCGAGGCGGAACAATCAATCAGAGAAGAATGGCGCGGAATCTACGATAAAATGCCGATAATGTGTTCAGTCTGTAAGAAAGTTTCACCGAGAGTTGAGTTCATCACAAACTGTCAAAATGGCACCTGCAAGGGCGCTATTGAAGAAAAGGACGGTGTTGTTATCAAAGCTGATACCGTTGGTGGACTAGAGGCTCTTGCATTTGAACTATTCAAATTAAAAATTCCCGTCAGACAAGCCACAGTTGGACCAGTAAACAAAAAGGATATTCTAATGGCTAAATCAATACAAGACCCTTTGAATCAGGCCATCCTTGGGTTTTCCACCAAACCAAACACTGAGGTTGCAGATGAGTTATCTAGCGATGACTCAGAAATTGCGTTCTTCAGTGGTTCCATTATCTATCACATCATTGACGCCTTTGAAGAATGGCGTACGGCAAAGCAAGCAGAAATTGAAGCGGCGCAAAGGGAATCCCTTGTTTATCCAGGAAGACTGCTATATCTGAAAGATCATACCTTCAGAGCAAAGAATCCCGCTATCGTCGGCATGCGAGTTATTGGTGGCAGAATACACATTGGACAGAAATTGATGAAATTAGATGGAACCCCTGTTGGCCAAGTGAAAAGTCTACGCACTAGAAGTTCGGAAGATGTCAGAGAAGCAAATCAGGGTGATGAGGTTGCAGTAGCGATTCAAGGACCAACCGTAGGCCGCCATATTGAGGAACTTGACGAGTTCTATGTCGATGTCCCAGCCTCACACGCTAAAAGGTTGAAAAAATTGAACCTCGATCCTATCGAGCAAGAAATTCTTGATGAACTGATAAGACTACACCGGCAAGAGGATCACTTCTGGGGCAGGTAATCGAATATATCGATGATACATGATGACATAACTCAACCTCACATTCATATATGGAATGTTTTGGTTGTTATTTGTAAGGAGTTGCAAATATGGAAGCAGGATTCTCCCCTAACGCAGGCATGCCAGCACCCACTGGTGGACAAGATTTGATTGGTACTGTCTCAGCAATCTCCAACAGTTTGATGGGTGAAGTAAGCAAGGTTATCATTGGAAAAAATGAGAATTTGCGCAGAGTTACTGTAGGTATATTATCCAACGGTAACATGCTCCTTGAGGACTTTCCAGGATTGGCAAAAACACTACTTGCAAATACATTCGCTAGAGCCTTGGGCTGTAAATTCAAGCGAGTTCAGTTTACCCCTGACCTTCTGCCATCTGACATTATGGGGACCTACATGTATGACCAAAAGTCTGGTGAGTTCAAGTTGAGAGCCGGTCCATTGTTCTCAAATATCTTACTAGCTGATGAAATCAACAGAGCGCCCCCAAAAACCCAAGCAGCACTACTTGAAGCAATGGAAGAAAAGCAGGTAACTATTGAAGGTATAACCCACAAGTTGCCGGCGCCATTCGTTGTGTTGGCAACTCAGAACCCGATTGAACAAGAGGGTACTTATCCACTTCCCGAAGCGCAAATGGACCGTTTCTTGATGAAGATGTCAATGGGCTACCCAGACCGTTCAGAAGAGAAAGCAATCCTCGCTAGAAGAAAACTAAGAGGTAAAGATAATCACGATGTCGAGCAAGTAACCTCGCCAAAGAAGGTTGTTGCTATGCAGAAAGCCTTGGAAACCGTTCACGTTGACCCAGCAATCCTGTCATATATTGTCGAAATTGTCCAGCGCACTAGAGAAGACCACCGAGTAGTTAACGGTGCATCTCCTCGTGCCAGCCAATCACTATTCAAGACAGGTAGAGCTGCAGCCGCCATTGCTGGTCGAAATTACGTAATACCAGATGA
>DAWS01000012.1 GCA_002506025.1 Euryarchaeota archaeon UBA111
CCTCAATCAGCGTGGCTAACTCCGAATCGACCCTGCAAGAGTTCAGTAACTGGTATGCACCTGCCGGAGATTACGATGCAAAAGTGGTGCTTTGGGGATGCGATCACAAAGTCTTCAGGCCAGCAAATATCGACGATGAAGAAGAACAACTCGCTCACGAGCGACTTCGACAACAGTATGGTTGTGATGATGAAAAAGCTCTAAGCCACGAACCGAACACTACAACTCCAATGTTGCTTGCTGTCGGCAGATTAGTGGCTAGGAAAGGCTACATGACTCTACTAAGAGCCATGCCTGGAATTCTTGCCGAAAATCCGGGCGCTAAACTTGTTATCATCGGCCGTGGTCATATGAAGACTAAGTTATTGAAAGAAGCCAGAAAATTGTCAATAAACGATGCGGTCTTCATCCAAAGCGGTATGTCGTTTAGTGAACTTGCCCAGCATTTTAGGAGCGCAGACATAGTGATATATCCTTCATACTATGAAGGGCAAGGCCTGATTCCGCTCGAATCGATGTCAAGTGGAACTCCTGTGGCTACAGTCAATATGGCGCCGTTGACTGAAATGGTTGATAATTCGGTTGGCGGATTGTTTGATATGGGTAATCCTGATGACCTGGCAGATACGGTAAATGCAATGCTATCAAATCCAGATTTAAGGTCACAGCAGGGTAAGGCTGGACGTGAGTTGGTATTGAGTAAATATACCTATGAACACAATGCAACTGATTTTTTGGCCATTTATCGGTCAATCATCGGGGTGGCTCAACCCCCAACTATGTGAGTTAACATGCAGAATAGATGTCCAACATGCCGAAGCAAACTAGCATTTCCAGACGATGCGCTAGTAGTTCTTTGTCCAAATTGCGAGCAGAAATTCAATCCCGCAGATTTACCTAAGAGGAACTATCGAGGTTGGTTAATAACGCTAATTGGATTAATTCTAATCTTTAGTTTCTGGTTAACTGTCCCGCTGATAAAACTCGTCGATGATTCTACATCTGTGACCCTGGGAGTGTTATTCTTGCACATTATTTTGGGCACTCCAGTAGTCATTGCAGGTTTGCTAATATCTATCAGTGACAAGATACGGCGGGGAAGTAAATGGATAATATTGGAACTTATTTTGGGGATATACATCATAAGTGGCTTTTTGTCTCTAACCTCAATGAATGGCATTGTTTAATTTAAGAAATCGTCAATTTATGCGAAAATTGAGGTTTTGCTGATGCGACAAAAAGCGTCTAGTTCATAGATGATATGCCGATTGGACAACATGGTCGCGCAGCGATTCATGGTCGTGGCTTTGGTCGCGTTGTTGATGACTTTTGTTCCAACATCGTCAGCCGACGACAACATCCAGAGTGCGACAACTCTTACCCCTAATACTCAAACCTCCGAGAAAGTATGCTACACCGATGGTTGTTCACCGGTCGATGAAGTAGATTGGTGGAAGGTTAACGGTTACAAGGGCGATGTAATCACCATATCATTCCAAGGGAAACCATTGAACAATCAGGATTGGTTGTGCTTTTGGGGTGACGGCTGGGAAGGTGATGTTTCCATTCACCGTCCAGACGGGTCGGAAATTGGTAGCACCTATGTAACCGATGACGACCCAGATGTGTCGTATACAGTCAGTCTTTCTACTCAGAGCCAAGTTTATGTTAAAATCAAGGCACGTGATAGCAATTGTAATGATGAAATCAGGTATGATCTGTTAGCTACGATTGATACTGCTCAGAGGGACAGCGATGAAGATGGATACATCGATTCAGAAGATGCTTGTGACTTCACTCCGGGCACTTCGGCATATGATAGAAAGGGCTGCTTGGACAGTGACCTTGACGGTTATTCCGATCCAGAGATTGGCTGGGGGCCAAACAATGGTGCAGACGCGTTTCCATTTCAGCCGTCTCAGTGGCAGGACTCTGACAACGACGGTTTTGGCGACAATTTAGATGGCTATCAAGGCGATTCTTGCCCATATAATTCAGGCGGTTCATTCAATGACCGATATGGTTGTTTAGACACTGATGGAGATGGATATTCTGATGCTGACCCGGGCGGATTATTCGGCGTTAGCGCGTGGTATGCTCATCCGGTGGGGCTAGCTGATGCCTTCCCCGCTGATAACACTCAGTGGACAGATACTGATGCAGACGGTTATGGTGACAACTGGGAAGACCCGGCCTGGAATGAAACGCATTTAGCGTGGGGTATCGGTCAGTGGCTTGAAGTGGCCAGCATGCCCGATGCTTGCCCGTTCATAACCGGGACTTCATCCGCCGATCGATATGGCTGTCCTGATACCGATGGTGACAGTTATTCTGACGGAGATGAAAATTGGACAATTTACAACGGCTCAGACGCTTTTCCCTTGGAACCAACTCAGTGGCAAGATTCAGATTTTGATGGCTGGGGTGACAATCAGACCTTTGGAGCTGCAAGAATCGACGATTTCCCAGAAAACCCAACGCAGTGGCGAGATACTGACAAGGACGGCTGGGGCGATAACCAAACTTACGGCGCAACTCAGGTTGATGATTTCCCACTAGTGCCATCGCAGTATCGCGATACTGATGGTGATGGTTATGGCGACAATCAGACCGGATTCGAGGGGGATGTCTGTGTTTATTCGACACCCGAAGAGGTTGAGTCTGGCTGGATTTCCCGTTTCGACCGGCTAGGTTGTCGTGATATTGACAAAGACGGTTTTTCTGACCCAACTGAAGGATGGATTGCCCATCCAGATGGGTTTGCTGACGCTTTCCCAGAGGAAGCTAGTCAGTGGTATGATACGGACTCGGATGGCTATGGTGATAATCTCGAATACTTTGATGGCCAAACTTGGCGACCTTCATTCCGTGGCGATAGTTGTAAGACCACAGTTGGTTACTCAACATTTGACCGTTGGGGGTGCCCGGATGCTGATGGTGACGGGTGGTCAGATTCAACGGCTAATTGGTTGGCGAGTCCAGGGGGAACGGGTGACGCATGGCCGCTTGACCCAACTCAGTGGCATGATCGAGATGGTGACGGGCGCGGGGACAATCCCCAAGGAACCACTGCTGACGTCTGTCCGGATAGTGCAGGAACTTCAGTAGGTCCTGCAGAGGGCGGCGATAGGTGGGGCTGCATCGATACTGATGGTGATGGATGGTCAGATCTTGGAGATTCATTTATTCATGAACCTACCCAGTGGCGCGACACTGATGGCGACGGTTTTGGCGATGCAGCAGACGGTAATCAAGGAGATGCTTGTCCAGAGGTGAGAGGTACCTCTCTGATGGATAGATTGGGATGTCGTGATACTGATGGTGACGGTTGGTCTGATCCTACCGATACATGGAAGGCTCACCCGTTTGGCTTAGCCGACTCATTCCCTAACGAAGCGCTCCAATGGCGTGATACCGATGGCGATGGATATGGTGATGTCACACTTGGAGCCTTAAGGGACGACTGCCCCAATCAAGCTGGAGACTCAACCAGAGATTTACAAGGTTGCCCAGACAATAACGGCGATGGTTGGTCAAACGAATATGGGACTCTCAAATCTGCGATTGCAATTATGGGTGAAGACCCTGCAGCATCATGGCTTACGTATTTGATAATCGGATTAGGGTTTATTCTCGGAGCATCGTTAGCGCTGGTGGTAAAAATGTCACGAGAGGAAGACGATTTCGAGTTATCCGAACAAATGTTCAATCAAAAAGAAGAGATTGATTTTGCCGCAAATCTAGCTCAAGGTGATGAAGGCGGCATGACGCCGTTGAGTGAATTACCACCAATCCCAGCAGAGGCCAGCCATACACAAGATGAATCCGTAGGAGGTGATACTGATGTCCAGTAATCGCTACTTCCCTATGTTCTCAATAATGCTGGTATTGCTGTCTATCGCTGCCGTCTCTTACACGGCAGTCAGTGTTGCAGCAGATGACTCAAGCAGTGATTCTTTGGCGGAAGCCGGATTGAGCCTCATCGCCTTGCGAAACGATACATTAGACACCAATCAAGACGGCGATAACGATGCAATCAGGGTCGTTGTGGTATTCAATACTGAACAAGACAGCACCAATCTAGAATTAAGATTAATTGGCGAATACAAGGATCGAGAGGTAACAGAAATTTTGCAATTCACCTTCTCTGGCCAGTCAAATGCGTCGTTAGTATACGATGCGTGGGCGTCAGGTGAGCATGAATTAAGACTGCAAATAGTCGACCAAGATGGCAACATAATTACCACCATCCCACTGCCGACATATGTCCTCAAACCGGCGCTCCAAACTCCATCGATTATGTTGGCGCTCAATGCTCCACAACACATCGAGACCGGAGATGAATGCACTATTTCACGAATATTTTCCGATGAGACAGGGCCACGATACGGGGCTACCGGTGTCAGAACATTTTCTGGTGCACCATTCACAGTTTTAGATTCACAGAATTCCCTTGATTGTTCTCACTGGCCTGCTGGTGACTATCAACTGAAAGAGGCTTATCGGAACGATCTTGGCCAAACTACAGAAGACTGGCTAAATTTAACCATTCATAATAGACCCGCACCTGATTTCACGCTGCTCGTCAGCGGTAACGGAAACACGACAGACACTGAATGTCGAATTACCATGACCCCAACAGATGAGCAAATAGATTTCACTAGTTTCCAAAAGATTTGGCGTATTCAAGGTGACCAAATCCCAGGTAATACCGGCGACCAGTTTGATTGCACGACGCTATCAGCTGGAGTGCACTTGGTTTCTCTTGAGGTCATCAACAATGAGTTGATTAGCGCCATTGAAGGCGTAAATTTGGTCAGATTGCCGGGTGAAGAACTCACCGAGGAGCAAAAATCTGTGGCACCCTCACGCTCCTATGGTGATGATACAGAAACCGAGTCCGTAGGTTGGATTTCGATTGGCGTGCTAGGCCTAGTTGTTGTCGTTTTGTCTTACCTTGTCTTAGTAAGGGTAAAAGATAGTGATGAACAATTACCGATGCGGGATTTGGGGCCCACTCCGATGATATTACCAGATGGTTCTCCAGATTCTGAAGGATTACCCACCACCACTGATGATGACGGAGTGTTATGGCGACAGCATCCAGATGGCAACCATGATTGGTGGGATGCAGAATTAAGAGTCTGGGTTAGGTGGTGAAACCCCTGAATCTATCAGATTTAAGCATCCTCCAATACCTCGTAATTTTCTGTCTTTCAGCAGTAATTACTGTTGTTTTACGGCTATATTATGTTTGGTTAACTAGAATAAAACCTAGAGTCCCAAGCACTGATTCAGACTGGAATACTGACTGCGAGTATCAATCTGAAGCAATCATCGAAGATGACTTCATAACGTTTACCAAAATTAGAGATTTTACTTGGCGGACAACAAGGGATAGAGATGAGCAATGGGACACAGATGTGAAGTTTGATTTGAGAGAAATAAAAGATGTCTGGTTTATCGTCGATCATTTCCACAATATTCACGGATTAGCACATACATTTCTCAGCATCGAGTTCAATGACGGCAGATGCATATCAATCTCGTTTGAGGCAAGGCGTGTCAAAGGTGAACGATATCATCCATGGAAGGGCCTGTGGCGCTCCTATGAATTGTATCTGCTAATTGGTTATGAGCGTGACTTGCTGGGCCTCAGGACCAACGCACGCGGGAACAAGGATTACTTGTTTCGAGCAGTTACCCCACCGGGTAAAGACCGTCAACTCTTGCTGGCTATCGCCCAGAAAATGAACCAATTAAGCAAAAATGCCGAATGGTATCATTCCTTGTTGACTACTTGTAATACCTCAATTGTCAAAGTCGTTAATCAAATAACTCCAGGTAGAATTCCTTTTGTTTGGCGCAATTTTTTACCGGGATATACTCCAAAAGCTGCTTTCAAACTAGGATTGATTGAAGATTGGGGTGGTCTGGAGCAGACCCTTGAAATTGCCCGTGTTGATGAGTTGGCAAAAAACTGGGATGGGGTTGCAGATTACTCGACCTTTATTCGACAACATATGCCTACTTCAGTTGCTGACAAACAACAACAGATGTCCACTGACACAACTTATTGATAATTTATCGGCGATTGCGATATTATGCAAACCCATTGAACTTGGTTCTAACTCGGCATTTTCAAGTTGCCATTTGCCGCCAATCAAGTTAACTCCATTACAGGCTCCCAAACTAAATAATGAAAACTCAGTATTTTTTTCTATAGAATATTTTAGTGGCTTATTATTACTGACTGCGGTCACGATGCAGTCGTTTAGCATCAACCTAGCTGTTGACTCTGCTTCAATCAACGACAAATAGTTCGCAAATTGATGATCGGATCTCCCACCGTCAACATTGACTATGGTTATGTCAGTCGCTGCTAAACTATTGGCGTGTTTTATTGCCTTACTCAAATCGTTGCTGTTCTGGTCTGCTAGTTTGACTATTTTCACACCCGCAGATTTGGCATAATCCAGAGCTTCGTTAGTAATGCTGTCCATGTCGCCAATGACAATATCAACACTAATGTCACTGTTTCTGCAGGTTTCCAGCGCGCCATCGCAAGCAATTATTATGTCAGAATCTTTGATTAAATGCGACCACTGTGAGAGGTTTTTTGTGGGAGCATTCCCGATTATCAACACCCTCAGCATGGTATGCCCTGGTAGCGGTGGTTTGTCAATAATACCTAGAATCTGATGGTTTGACCCCCGTAGGGGGTCATCGGGCATTCTTCGGCAATGGTTTTCAACCATCAACGCATCCGTCGACTATGGCGAGTGAATATTCATCAAACAACTCGCTTGTTGCGAAGTGTTTGGTTTTATTACTAATTTTTCAGGTGTCGAGTATCGCCATCGGTCAAACTGTGATGGAAGAATCAGAATTGCTCAGTCAATCAACATCCAAATCAAACACTGACGCATTTTCAGAATACAACTTAAACTACGGCTATGATTTAGCAGGAGAACAGATTTCAGTTGAGGCTGTTGCAGAAGGTCTCGTCAGGTCTGAAACAAATCTGGACATTTACCACAATCAACAAATTCAGGCTGTCTCGACTGGGACCCCGACAATCCCTGACGTGGTGATATCAAATAAGCAAGAACTAAACGCATGCTGGCACAATTTGGAAGGCACGGTAAATTACTACTGGTCTGACCTCGAGCAGAATTCGAAGCACCTCCAAATTGATGAAGTCCTTGGAACAGGCGACGGGGTAGTAAATTTTGACTGTGCAATAGCAGTAAAAGAAAACGGCCGTGCAAGTGTCTTGTATACCAACGGTAGTGAACTTAAAGCCGGACAAATAGCCTATGCTAGTTCACTGTACGTCAATGGTGACGAGTGGCATACAAGAACCATTTTCGAGGATTTAGACATAACAGATATTCAGTTAGCAATCACTCCTGACCACCTTGAGTGGGGCGTGTTCCGCGATAGTAACGGAGCGCTTTACCGGGTAAATTACACTGGAGCATTTTGGCAAATGGGACTGCTGGATAATGGTCCAGTGGGTCCTGATTTTGAGTTGGAAATAACGTCTGAAGGCCAAATCTATTTGATGTATACAAAAAATTCTCAAGCGGTTTTAACAACAATTTTTGATAATCAAATAACTCATCAAACAGTCGCTTATGGTGATAATTTACATCATGACATAGGACTGACCTTAGATGGCGCCGAGTTAATCCAATTATTTACCACAAGATTACAGGATAACCAAACGGTAATGAGCATTGAACGGTCTTTAGCCAACCAAGATAATCAGCTGAGCACAACACCAGATTATGTGATAGCAAGCGATCTTGCTGATACGACCTCAAGTGATATGGCGTATGGCGATTTTAATGGAGATGGATTTGCTGATCTGGTTCACGCAGAGGCAAATGCGCATACTCAATCTCTGACCTCAAACGGTCGGGTGTCGGTATTTTTCGGTTCTATAGACGGATTAAGTTCGGTTTCAGGGCATACGTGGGAAGGCGTGTCAGACGCTCAGATGTTGGGTAATAGCTTGGCAGTTGGAGATTTCAATGGTGATGGATTTGATGATTTAGCAATTGGTTCTCCGGGGGCAAATTCCAACGATGGCATGGTTGAGTTTGCATTTGGCTCTGTGGCAGGTTTTAGCGACCCATTGACTTCAGTTTCCGGGGTATCACAAGCTCAGGCAATAGGAGAAAAATACGGCTATTGCGTTGAGTCGGTCAGCGACTTAAACTCTGATGGTAATGATGAGTTACTGGTCTGTTCAATAGATTATGAACAGGGTTCAGACACTGGCAAAATCGAGTTATTCTTTGGTGGCGACTCCGGTAGCGTATGGTCTACTGCGGATAGTCCAAACCAAATGTTGCAGGGCAGTAATTTTGGTCAATCAATATCTGCAGGCGGAGATCTAAACGGTGACGGACTGGCTGACCTGGTAATCGGTAATACAGGAGATTTGACCGACAGTTCAGGATTTTCATCCGTGGAGATAAGATATGGTACCACAACAGGTTATGCTACTAACCCCGACCGCTCATATCAATCAATATCAGCCGGGACCTTATTTGGCTATCAAGTCGAGATAATTAATGACTTGAACGACGATGGTTTTGATGAGTTGTTCATTTCTGAGCCATACAATACATCCGGACCATTTAACAGCGGTAATGTGTGGGTATTTTACGGTAATTCTAGTGGTATTGCAGACCAGCCCAGCGTCCGTATAGTAGGCGACGCTAACAACTTACTTGGGCTCAATTTTGCCTCTGCGGGCGATACTAACGCTGATGGATTCAACGATTTGCTAATCACCCGAAAAGGTGGAATTGATCTATCTAGGGTGGAACTGATTTTGGGCAGCAGCGAGGTAATTGACGGGTCCAGTTTCTTAGTTTCCCAAGGTTACAGTGATTATGGCTTAGTGATGGCTACAGGTCTAGATTCTAATAATGATAATTTAGCAGAGTTCATTTTCTCAAATAGCTTGACAGATGAGACACAAACGACATCTATACATCTGGAGTGTTACAGTAGAAAGTTGTTCGAAGTTACCAATCTGTCAATCCTTGGAGAGTCCATAGATGGTAAGATTCAATCATCAACAGATGGTAAACCAAGCATAATCCTTGATGTCGAGAATATCACAGATGGGTCTGGACAAACGAAGTTAATTTCACTACAGAGCGATGCTCAATCCACATATTGGAGTGTTCAAGACCTAACCGCCCCGACATCACCGTTTACTGGCGGCAGTAATTTTGTCACAACCTCATCTGGCTCCCCCAGTGTGTTTTATCTCGATGACGGATTAAAGCTCAAAACTTACACTGGGTATACTGGAGTCGAGTCTCCAATCGCAACCCTGAATTCAGATGTTGAGTATCTGTCCACAGCACATGGGATAAACGGTGAAAAATACCTCGCATACTATTCTCCATTTGCTAATCAACTGATGATTAGCCAGCACACAGAATCTGGTTGGAGTGAAGAAGTTGCTGCTAATGACGCTAACATTTCATCGCCTATTTCGCTACACATTGATTCAACAGGTAGCCCGGTAATCATTTACCGCAACTACGTTTCAAAGGAAGTAAATGTGGCGACCAAAGGTTTGCAATGGACGTCAGAAAATATTTCCCTGCCTGGTCAATTAACATCACCATCATTCTCGAGTCTGTTAGCCGACGACGATACAATTCTAATTGCTGCAATGTTAGACGATGGCAGCTCTAACAATCTCAGCGTCATAACAATCAGTGATACTGTGGATGTATCATTTGTTGCCGTAGAATCTGATAGTTCGACTAATCTGTCCTTGGTGTTTGATGACAACAATGGACTGATGCTTGCGGCACTGACCTCAAGTGGTAGTTTAATGGTCTATGAGCAAGCTAGCAGTAATGCCATTTGGAGTTCAATCCTATTGCCCCAACCCCAAAACCTTGGTCCAGTGAATAGCATTCAAGCAAGTGGAGGAAGCGTGCCGCTCATTGCGGTCAACAGTGAATTAAACTCCGTCTATGCGAGATTTTCAGGCAACTGGGAAGTTGTTGCTCACACGCTAGGTGAGGAGTTCGATCAATTTGCCTTAGCTAGGGATGACTCCCAAATTATCATAATCGGTAATCCTGCTGGCACAGACCAGTTATCTTGGAATGCCATGCAATATAGTCAGGGATTGACTATTGATGAGCAGTGGCACCATTCCGCAATTGATGGGACTGTCTCCCAAAACGGTATTGCTGTTACTTCATCAGGAAATGAAATCACCCTATACCTAAAGTCAACATTGAGTGGCTCAATGACCAGTGTGGAACTTTATCATGATACTGATAATGATCACATCTTTGATGCAATCGACGAGTTAGAAAACATACCTAACCAATGGCAAGATAGTGATGACGACGGCTACGGTGATAATCAGAATGCACCACTGGCTGATGCTTGCCCGACCCAATCCGGCACATCATCAATAATTGTCTTGGGTTGCTTCGATGCTGATAACGATGGCTATGACGACTTAACAGATGATTGTAATACCGCCTTTGGACTTTCTTGGCTGGGTCGAGTCGGCTGCTCAGATTTTGACCAAGATGGTTGGGTTGATTGGAGTTCAATTTATCCATTTGGCGACATATTTAGTGATAATTGGAAACAAGCATTCGACACAGACGGCGACTCATACGGCGATAATCACGGCCCAGATTGTTGTGATACCTGGTATGATACCAACGCACCTCAGGGCGACGAGTTTCCGTTTGACGCCAAACAGTATACCGATTATGATGGTGACGGTTACGGTGATAATTCCTCAGATTTTATCGGTGGGGATGCATGTAAGTTTGATTATGGCACGTCTTATCTTGACCGCTTAGGTTGTCAAGACTCAGATGGTGATGGAGCGTCTGATCCGACCAACTTCTGGAACCAATCTATGGGTGCTGACATTTGGCCAAATGATCCAACTCAGTGGGCAGATTCAGATGGTGACGGCTACGGTGATAATGGTTCCAAGAATGCGACCGACCCGGATTACTTCCCTAACAACATCGCTGCGGCAGTTGACACCGATGAGGATGGCTACCCCGATGTATTTACCGAATTCTACAATGGCTCAAATGCCCAAGGTCTCCAAATCGATGGTTGCCCGCTGGTAGCAGGTAACTCTACCAATCCATTCTATGGTTGCATCGATTCAGATGGCGATAATTACCGAGATATTTACACATATGATTTGAACCCAACAACTGGCTTGAGAGAAAATCAAAGCGGTGATGCCTTCCCATTCGACCCCAATCAGTGGGCGGATGCAGATGGCGATGGTTTTGGTGATTTCCAAGGTGGAGATTTGGCCGATGTCTGCCCTAACGCTCCGGGAGTGATTAACGGAACACTGGGAATTGGCTGCCCGTTAATTGATGGTAACGACGATGATGGTGATTTCGTAATCAATGAGGTTGACCAATGTCCAGACACTCAATTCGGTCTGCTAGTTGATTTGAATGGTTGCGCTGAGAATCAGTTAGATGATGACAGCGATGGTGTCACTAATGATGCCGATATCTGCCCCGCAACAACCGATGTTACCAGTGTTGATGCTAACGGCTGCAGTGAGGCGCAACGACAGGTTGATTCTGATTCTGACGGAGTCTATGACTATCTCGACTTGTGTGACTCAACACCCGCTAGTGATGTCCCAGACCTCGACGGGTGCTCACTCTCGCAGAAAGACTCGGACGACGACGGTATCACAGATGATGTGGATGTCTGCCCCGATACTCCAGAGAATTATCCTGTGCTGGCAGACGGGTGTACTGATGAAAGTGCGAAAGAAATTGATTGGGATGATGATGGTTACACAGAAGATGACGAATACATGTTTGAACCAACTCAGTGGGCTGATACAGATGGTGATGGCTATGGCGACAACCCTGAAGGAGTTGATGGTGACCAATGCCCTTCGGTAAGTGGGACGTCAACTTTAGATCGATTAGGATGTCTTGATTCAGACTTAGATGGTTACTCGGACCCAACACCAGAATTTGCTGCATCACCCAGCGGTCTAGCTGATGCCTTTGTCGATGATGCTACTCAGTGGCGTGACAATGATGGTGATGGTTACGGTGATAACGCTACTGGACTAAACCCTGACTTATGCCCAACCACCAACCCACTGTACAAGACGGCAGTAGACCTTTCAGGCTGTGCGGCAAATGAACGAGATACCGACGATGATGGCATCGTTGATAGCTTGGACAATTGTCCGGACCAAGCTCGTGGATTAGACGGCTATTCGGATGGTTGCCCGCTGGAGAAACAATCTGATACTTCATCATCTGGCATGATTTTGGGTGTGTCAATTACAACCTTTATTGCCATAGTGGCTGGAATTGTTGTTCTGTTATTCTTGGTGATAGTTATATTGCGTAACAGAGGATTGGATGATGAGGATTGGTTCGAGGATGATGATGATTTTGATGATGACTACCAAGAAGACCGTCTATCATTCCTTGACCGGCAACGTGGAAGCCCGCGCCAGCCTCAAGCAAGTATGCCACTAAGGCAGCAAACAAGCCAGCGCCAGAGTCCACCTCGGAGTGGACCAACAGGTGGACCACCACCTAGAGGTCCGAGTCAATCGCCACCACAGCGCAGCACCGCACCTTCATCAGGACCACCTAAATTTGCCAAAGACAGAACGCAGACTAAGCCAAGAGCGCCAAGTAAGAAGGTGTCTAGAAAGGTCAAGAAATCAAATGACAGCGGAGTGAAAGTGCGCCGAGCAGTAGTTGATATCGAAGATGATATATTCGAAAATATCCCGAAGTCGGCGATTGATGATGCCGTTGCTGATTTGGGTGATATCTCAGCGGAAGATGAACGACAGTTATTGATGAAACTGCAGGAAAAAGGCTGGAACGCACCACAATCTAGAGCCATTATCAACTTGGCAAAAACCCAATCCCGATGAATGTCATAGGGATTACTTTTGAAACATGAATAAGCAGGCAATAACAACGGAGGGATAAGAATGGCAGAACCGGACCTTGCAGGAGCCTCTCTACCAGAGGGCATCGAGGTAGACGAGACTGCGGCATATTTTGGCATCACCGATTCCTCGGATATTGTTCACCAATTGATGTCGATGGATAGGAACCAATCGATTACTGCATTTTTTGGTATGGTTTCTGAAGTGGTCCTGAAACCGGGCGAATTTGATTTTGAAGAGGCAAGTAAGTTGCTCAACTGTGAGGGTGGAGAAATCTACTACTTGGTGGCTGGGCATTTAGGCTTGATGAGCTTTAGCGACCCGCTACTTCATTACTTGGGCTTGCCAGATTCACAGGGTGAGGAATCTCCTAATGCTAAACCAGCGATTACTGACACGCAATATGATTCACTCAAACGGTTAGCAGATCCAATGAATATACTCAAAGTATTGGCAATTGCTCATACTACTGGCGGACCGGACGAGGTGCTGAAGTATTACTTGACTATGAGCGAAATTCTTCAACAAGCAGAAAATAACTCCTCCTTACTTATCGACATTGCCAGTGAATTTGATGCGTCACTGGATGTAATAGGCCATGCTATACCAATTACCAATTTGGCAAATTCGACAGTAGATACCAGTAGTATTTCTCCTCCTGCGGTTACTAAGCCAGCTGCCACATCAGTAGACCTACCGACAGTGGCGCCACCGCTGCCGGTTGCAAACGAATTAGAAAATTCTCAAGTAGACCTACCAGCAATTGAACCAGTCCCAACTAAATCAGTTCCATTACCGAGCAATACAATTCCCGAGCCAGCAGTGGTAGAAGCAGTGCAAGAGCCGGCCTTTGACAACAACATAACCGATCGTAAGGCGGCTAAAGTAACCGACAATGCCTTTGAGGGCGCTTTCGGCATGATGGCTCAACCAGATATTCCAACAGAGGTAAGCGCAGAAATCATCTCAAATGGCCAGGCAATTGAACCCACTGAATCAACCTCAGAAATTGAAGTAATTGATGAGAATGAGCAAACAGTTGTTACATTAGAGGAAACTGAAGAAGAAGAACCCTTTGTTAGCGCTGCAGAGATGTTCATTAATGCCGATAGCGATGATGATGGGACTTTATCAGTTGAAGAGTTAGCAACAGCAACAGGTCTTAGTGCTACAGAATCAGAAGAATTGCATAAGTCCGCCGACCGCGATAATGATGGCAAAATGTCACTTTCTGAATTTGTTGCATCACCTGCTGCAGAAAAAGTGGCAGCAAACTTACCGCGACCTGTTGCACCAGTTAGAAAGCCAGTAAGTCGAACCGAATCTCGACCTAATGCGGAGCAAAATGCAATGCCTCCGCAGGTAACAACGCCTCAAAATATCCGGCCACGCCCAATACCTCCACAAA
>DAWS01000151.1 GCA_002506025.1 Euryarchaeota archaeon UBA111
CCATCAAATTTAGTTTCCAATCCCGATAACGTCATGGATTAGCCAAGGGAAGAAATTGTCCATCAGGACTAACAAACCAAAGCCGATTGCGCCCAAGACAAACAAGCCGATTCCGCAAACTATGCTGGTCTGCTTGAATTCTTGTGGCGATGGTTTGCGCGCCATGCGAATGATTCTGGCCCATGAACCACGAGAAATGCGCCTGAACTGGGCTTCAATCCAATCTTGACGGTCCTGAACTCTATCTTCGAAGGAACGCTTTTTCTCAGTTTCACTGGACATGGTATGACCTCTGGCTTGTCAGTCCAACTGCCTCCCAAATATAACCGCGTCGGATAACTCTACAGCACAAATTTCTTCCAATTATTACTCCTTTACCACTACTAAAATTGATGAGGTAGAGGCGCGGAAGCCCTGATGATGGCGGAGCCGGACCCCTACCGCGTGCTTGGCGTCAGTAAAGATGCCAGCGATGCAGAAATAAAGCGGGCATTTCGCAAGAAAGCCCGCCAATTTCATCCTGATCGTAACCCCGGTGATGCTGGTGCTGAAGCAAAATTCAAACAAGTTCAAGCAGCCCACGAAAAGATAGGAAGTGCTGAATCCAGACGAGAGTTTGACCAACAACAACAGATGGCAAATATGTTTGGTGGCGGTATGCGTGGCGGTGGATTCGGCAATATGGGTGGTGGTTTCGAGGATGTTCTTGGGCAGATGTTTTCTGGTGGTATGAGAGGTAATATGGGCGGTAATCCGTTTGCTGGCGGCAGAGGAAATGCTAGCCAGCAGAGACAAAAAAGGGCCAAAGGTAGCGACATTAAAGTTAGTATTGATTTAACTGTTTCAGAAGCCGAGCAGGGAGGCACTTTTTCATTTACTTTCAAGCGATTAAAACCGAATGCAATGGGAACAATGGAGCCGAAATCTGTAACCATGAAGACCAGACTTGAGCCGGGAGTAAAACACGGCACAGTCAAGCGGATGAAAGGACAAGGACACGACCACCCGGATGGTGATGCAGGTGATGTTTTGTTGACTGTAAGGATTGACGCTGGTGAAGGTAGATATTGGGACGGAGACACACTCGTTCAAGAGGTTTACACTGAATTTTCCACACTAATGTTAGGTGGTAAGGTGAAGATAACTCTCCCATCCGGCAAAGAGGGTATGCTCACAGTTTCGCCCAACACACGAGTTGGTGATCGCAGACGAATGAGTGGGGCCGGAATAGACGGAGGAGATTTGGACCTTGAGTTTGTTATGGCGGAAGTCGATGACTTGACGAAGGAGCAAAAAGCCGCATTAGAGCAACTGCGCAAGACTGGATTGTGAGGCCACATGGCAAAAAGGCACAATCGGAAAAATCAACAACGCCGAGGACCACAACTAAGTGACGGCGAGAGATTATGGAAGAGAATGTCTACCGCCATTGGTGACAACGAGGAACTTTGGAACAAGTCGTGGAATGCACAGACCATCGCCGAGTTGTTAATCACTGCAGAAAAAATGCAAGGTAGATTCGCTAAGGAACCAAAAGCTGAACGTATATTTCGTGCCAAACTTGACCAGTCATTGGCAGCGATACGCAAGGACAGACAATTTTTCACATCCGATGCGAGAAAAACCATCACCATGAGAAAACTAGCGGAGATTGAAGGCATTAAAGCCTCAATAACAGATTGGGAAGCTTTTTTTCACCGGCATGGCAAAGCTGGCGAGCTATTCCAAGGACCTCCTGAATTTGATGACCAATCCGATAAATCACGCTACGAAATTATTGAAAATGCTTGGTTAGCAATGTTGAACGGGCATGAGTTGCCTGAGACACTATCCCTAAGTAGCGGAGGCTTGACAAAATGGGGAAGGTTCGATTTAGTTAGAGAAATCTCCAAGTTTGCTGATATTAGATGCGGTTTTAGGTTCCAAGAATCTACGCCCAGCATTGCCCTGCTATTGTTACAAAACCAGAGATTTACCGTTAATGAGTTACTCGACTTACGGCTAGCTGCTCGAAAACGTGAGGGGCGTAATCCATTCCCCAGACACTATGATGAAAAACTCGTCGAGCACAGTAATCTGCAAAACGAGGTAGAAGGCGACGAGATGGTTGCACAAGGTAGGGCTGATTTACGGCACTTGCCATTCGTCACTATCGACCCGCATGATGCAAAAGATTTCGACGATGCAGTGTGTATGACTGATGAAGGTGGCAAAACTACTCTTTGGGTGGCAATCGCTGATGTTGCACACTATGTGCAAAAAGACACAAGGCTCGACCATGCGGCAAAATCCCGAGCCACTTCGGTCTATCTACCTCATACCGTGCTACCAATGTTACCTCCTCGCTTGGCAGACGACTTATGTTCTCTGCGAGCAAATGTTGACCGATTAGCTATGGTGATTGAGATGCAATTAAATGCAGATGGCGAAGTAATTCAATCCGATGCTCATGAAGCGGTAATCCGTGTTATTGAGAATTTGGCATATGAAGACGCAATTGGTGATAACCGGTTTGATCAGATGTTCAAATTAGCAAAGATGTGGCAAGCAGATGAAGTGAAATTGAATATTTCAAATGCTGAAATGCGTCCCCGCATTTTACCAAATCAGGATATCAAAGTCATGGTCAAATGGCCAACTGATGCGACAAGAATGATTGAATCGTTTATGGTGGCAACCAATGCTTGCGTGGGAAATATGCTCGGTAGAGCTGGCGCCCCCCTGCCCTGGCGATGTCACGCGCCACCTGATACCGCCGAAGTATTGGAACTCAACGCGAAACTGGCTGCATTAGGGGTTGATATCGAGTTGCCAATGCCGTCTTTCAAAACTCATGGACAGTCTGATTCCGATGAATTATCTGACCTACTCGGAGCATGGGCTAATACCACAATTGCACCAGTCCCTACCGTCAAGCCTCCAATCAATGAGGCAAATGATGTTGCACCATATTTGGCAAATGTTCTCGACCCGAAGGCTAGGCAAGATATTCTCGATTCCCTGATGGACGCCCAAAGTAAGGCTTCAAACCTAGCCAACAAAACTCGCAGAGTCGTCGATCAAGGATTATTTCATCTGATGCAAAGAGCAAACTATTCACACAAAAATCTCGGTCATTTTGGACTAAATCTGGATGCATATGCACACTTCACTAGCCCCATACGTAGATATCCGGATTTGATGGCTCATCGGCAACTAAAGTCGATGATAAGAGGTGAGGATTGGGTATACGATGAAGCCGAGACAGCAGATATTGCTGAACATTGTAGTAATCAGTCTGTGATTGCCAAATATATCGAGTGGGAACTAGTCGCTAATGCCTACCACATACACCTTCTGCGTGGTGGCGAAGTGGACTCTACTTCACAGAATACCTATCCACCAATTATTGAGAAATCATGGCCGGCCCGTATCGTCAGTCTGAGGACTCCTTGGGTGTATCTAGATCTCAACGATGATGGTGCCATTCAAGGAAGAATGCACCTACGTCAAATGGATTCAAAACAACGTCTAAACATCGATGAAAATGGGCTAGAGGTAAGCAGCGCAGAACCAGGAAGAGATGGAGAACACCGAGTGGTCGCAAGGCTGGGTGAGAAATATCCTTGTAGATTGAGAGGTATCGATATATGGGGAGGGTCACTAGACCTTGCGCCAAGGTGAGCGAAATTCTACTTTAACAATCAAAGTCTAGGGGGGAGAGTAAATATGAGTGCTGAAGTACTGAAACTTGATGTTGATGGTATGACATGTGCCGCTTGCGTTGCCTCGGTAGAAAAAATCATTGAAAAAAATCAACATGTCAAAGCAGTGGCTGTAAACCTCCCGTTGGGTTCTGCCAATATACAACTTCATCAGTCAGCCAATGCAGGAACAATTCAAGAAATCCTCTC
>DAWS01000068.1:0-385 GCA_002506025.1 Euryarchaeota archaeon UBA111
AGGAACACAATATACGTGGTTGGTCCGACTGGCTGGAAAGAAAGGCCGGCAGACCATCCCTTCAACGACCCTGAATTTATTTCAGGACAGCAAGTTAGTGTTGAGTGGGGAGGGCAATGGTGGGATGGTCTAATCAAAGAGATTGACAATGGCAAGTTCCACATCCACTACATAGGGTTTGATGCTAGCTGGGATGAATGGGTTGATTCCTCGAGAATCAAAAGTCGTTGAGTTAAACAGGCCTTTATTGCCATCAAGGCTCAGTTTTAGCCATGGTCGATGATAGCACAACATGGTACTTTGTCCCTTACGACCAATTGAATCACGAGATATTTCCTTGGTCTGAAGGCAACCGTGAAAACAACGGATTAATTCTAATTGAGTC
>DAWS01000068.1:805-6670 GCA_002506025.1 Euryarchaeota archaeon UBA111
GAACTAGGCCATCCGGTCAAATATCACTTTACCGACGGGAATTATCATGACTCACTAGCAGAAATGCATGCTGAATTTGGCGAGATAAATCTGGTAACTCCGGCCGAAAGGAGCCTCAGAGTCGAATTAATGCCACTTGTTGAGGGCGGCAAAATCAGATTACTACCCCACGATGGATGGCTAACGAAGCGTGAGTGGTTTACCGAAACCGTGGGCAATACACCACCATTCAGAATGGACAAATTCTACCAACGAGTTCGCAAGGAAACTGGAGTGTTGATGCAAGATGGTAAACCAATGGGTGGTAAATACAGCTTTGACGCAGAAAATCGCCTGCCTTGGAAAGGCGACCCACCGGCTCAACGCGAACTATTTTTTGGCGTCGACGAAATTGATAATACGGTAATGAGGTTAGTTACTGAAGAGTTTGCTCATCATCCCGGAAATTGCGACCTGAGTAAAGTCCCGACCACCCTCGAGCAGCATAATAAAGCATTAAAATGGGGCATGGCTAATATGGAATTCTTTGGGCCTTATGAAGATGCAATGAGCAGCAAAAGCAGATATCTATTCCATTCTAAACTAGCGATTTCAGTGAACCTGCATAGACTATCGCCGCAACAAATTGTTGATTCAGCATTGGCTACCAATGCGCCAATAAACAGTGTTGAGGGCTTTTTTAGACAAATGATCTGGCGTGAATATGTCAAACATGTGCATGATGTAACCGACGGATTTCGAACATTGGAGGTATACGACGAACATGCTAGAGAGCCAAACTTCCTAGAGCAAAATAACCCATTACCAGCCGCATATTGGGGCGCAAAAACTGGATTGAATTGCCTAGATGAGGTAGTTTCTTCAGTAATGGATGAGGGCTGGACTCATCACATACCTAGGCTGATGATTCTCAGTAATTTTGCCAGTTTACTAGACATTAATCCACGTCAACTGACTACTTGGTTCCATGAGGCGTTTATTGACGCTTATGATTGGGTTGTCGAGCCGAATGTTTTGGGTATGGGCACTTATTCTCTCGGTTCTGCCATGATGACTAAACCATATGTTTCTGGCACCCCATACATCAACAAAATGTCAGATTATTGTAAAAATTGCAAGTTTAACCCTAAGAAGGACTGTAAAGTATCAAACCTTTACTGGGCCTTCCTTGAACGACACAAAGAGTCGTTTAACGGAAATATTAGGATGGCAATGCCGCTTAGAAGTCTAGCTAAACGCAGTGACGAAAAGAAGGCTCAAGATGTTGTAGCGTACGAGGAAATACTCTCTGCTTTAACCGAGGGCAGGGAGTATTCTTGCGGTCAGTTGAGATTAACTCATTAGACAGGTCAGTTTCGGTGGTCTAATGAAGCCGACAGATACGATGGATATCGGTCGTGGATATGTGCTGAAAAATAGGACTGTGCTTGCCGCTATGACTAACAAGCAGAGCCACGAAGATGGCACGCTTTCAGATGATGAAATCAACTGGTTGGCTAGGAGAGCCGATGGCGGCTTTGCTGTAACAACCACTGCGGCGGCAAATGTGACAGAGCATGGCCGAGGCTGGGAAGGCGAGATGGGCGTTTGGGGGGATCACCACATACCCGGACTAACTAAACTGGCAACTAGGATGAACTCCACTGGTACAATCAGTTTAGTGCAATTATTCCACGGTGGTATGCGTGCACCAAGAGCGTTAAACGGTGTTAGGCCGATTTCCGCCAGTGAGAACACCGAGTCAGGCATGGATGGAGAATACACACGGGAAATGTCTTCCAATGAGGTCAGTCAAATGATTCAGTCTTTTACCGATGCAGCAGTGCGCTGTGAGCAAGCCGGATTTAGTGGTGTTGAGTTACACGGTGCGCATTCTTACTTAATCTGCCAATTTTTGGGGACCAAAACAAATCGTCGTGCCGACCAGTGGGGTGGGGATATTAATGGCAGAAGCCGGTTTTTATTGGAACTAATTAAATCGATTAGGGCTGCGACTGGCGAGAACTTTTTGATTGCTGTAAGAATATCACCGATAATCGATAAGGCAGGTATTTATCTGGAAGACAGTTTGGCTCTCGCACAAATATTGTGTTGTGCGGAAATTGATATGCTACACATCTCATGTTGGGATGTCTTCGAACCAGTCAATGACGGTATTGAGGATTCACTCACTAGGCGTTTTCGCAACGTGATTCCTGAAAATTTCCCACTAATTTCAACAGGCGCAGTATGGACTACTGAAGATGCTCAATGGTTGATTGATCAGGGCGCTGATTTAGTTGGAGTTGCTAGGGTTGGCATCGCACACCCAGATTGGCCGCGCTATCTCGATGACCCAAACTATCAGCCTCAAAGACCACCATTTACTGAGAATCATTTACGTAGTGTTGATTTAAGTGATGTATTTATTGATTACATGAAACGGTGGAAAAACTTCGTTGTTCAATGAACCCAGTGATTTGAATAATTTGTTACCCATCAATTCAGGATATACTGCCTAATTCTCTTCTGGTTTGGTCCGGATCGATGAACATCACCGCTAAGACCACTAGAGTCTCAAACACTGCAGCCATAATGAATAATGTTGGATAATCGAATCGAGAGGCAAATGGTTCAGCCAATTGGTAACCAATTATTGCACTAAGATTCATCATAGCCATGTAACCTGTAAACTGGGTGCCGCCTACCTCTCCCCAAGTAACCTTCATCATCAGCGAGTAGATATTGACCATGACGACTGCCCAACCAAATGTCCGGATAGACCAAATTGCCATCATGAAAATTCCTTCACTCCACAGGCCCTCCGTTAAACCCCAAATTGTTGTTGTAATTGCAGTGCCTACTGCGGCATAAATTATCGTTGCTTTGCCACCGATTGTTTTACCCAATACTCCACCTACAAGATATCCAAGCATAGTTACGATTAGAATAACCCCACCTTTGGTTTGATTAAACTGTTCTTCTGTCCAGCCCAATTCTCGAACGAACAATAATGGAAGCACTGGAATCAAAAAGAACGATAGCGAAACGGTTAGACTGAGTAACACACCGAGTTGTGCAGCTTTGATGTTTAATGCAGTTTTTATATTGGCAAATATGATAGTGAAACTCGGTTGCTCCTTTGATTCATAATCAACAATGTTCCCGCTATCACTCCATGGGAATCTTTTCTCACCAGGTCTCTCTGTCATGTATATTGGGACTAGCATAATTACAATCAGAATAGGAATTTGTAATGCAATAGCTCCTTTGATTCCCAGTATATTGATGACTGAACCGAGTCCTGCTCCACCGATGATACCGCCAATTGACTTGGATGTGAACATGTATGAATTAACTTGCTCAATTTCATTATGTCTTAATATATCAACGGCTAAGGCATCCGTCGCAACATCTTGTAATGATGTAAAGATGTTGTAGACACAAAACATAATTGATACCAATAGAACATTAGATGCTGGATCGGGTACGAAAAGAATTGCTGAGAGGAAAATTACCATTCCGGTTTGAGCAGCCAATATCCAAGGCCTTCTACGCCCCATTTCTCGATACTGGAACCGGTCGATAACTGGCCCCCAGAGAAATTTGATTGACCATGGCAGAGTCCCTAAAGTCAGTAACAGTGCTAGTTTACCTGCTCCAACGCCCTCTAGCGCTAAGTATGTAACAAAGGTTACAGTCATGAATCCCCAAGGTATTCCTTGCGCAACATAAAGCGCACATAGAGTAAGAACTCTAGATTTGTAACTTTCCACCAATGAATTCCCAACATTAGTAGTTTCCTCATCGACAATGATTGCTTCAACAATTTCATCACCTGACTCGCTTTCTTCATCCTCTAGAATCATACTAAGTTGGAACCTATTTCTGTTAATCGAAATATATCCAACTAGACCAAAAATGGCCACAAACCATGGAATAAATAGCAACAAGGAGATTTCTCCATCACCGGCTCCCAGTGCGGTAATATCCTGAGTCGTATCGCCTTGACTTGTGATAAGGAAATCTAGTATCAACAAATTAACGATAGTTTCGACATTCTCGCCATCATCTGTGTGGGTGCACGCAGGACCACTAAATGCTTCTGCATCAACCTGAATAGAAATATTGTAACTACCCAGAGCGGCGTCACCAAAGGCTAATTGGTCGTGAATTTCTTTTTCTGACAACCCGGAGATGTTGACGTTTTCTATGATAGAATTGTTATGCCAGGTTAAGTTCACCACATGACTACCAGGATTTGTTCCAGATTGAGCAAGACCCCAGACTCCTTTGTTTGCAGTTGCCGATATCGTGTCAGCAACATTATCTTCGATGCCTAAACATAGACCAGCGTTTGCGGTTTCATCCTCACTCGGGTAATTTACTTCCAGTAATATTCCAACGACATTGCCACCAAAGTTGTCGATTGAGTCTCCAGCAAGTGATGATTCAACGGTCCATGTGACATTTTCGCCATCTTGATAGTAATCGACTTTGTTTTCTAATTCAACAGTAAACCATTCGGCTGTTACTTGGTAATCACCAACCTCCCCCCAATCTTGTTCACTAGGTTCCATACAACCCGCAAGAAAGAGACTCACTACACACAGGGAAATGATAGTCAATCTCCCTTGCATGTATGCCCCATTGTTGAAATCCTTTCAAATCTAACTATGAATAATATTACTCGATTTTTAGCATTAAAGTAGCGTACAGAATGGAGTTTATGCTCAATATTGATATCATAATGTAGGCAAAAAATAATGTAATATTGGATTCAGTTTTAAATGCCTCGGATGTAGCAATGCTAATCTTGCGGATGGTGGTTTGAGTTTTGGTAAAAAATAATTATCTCAAACCGAGTCTAATAATCACAATATTGATTTTACTACCGTTAATCTTCATAGCACCCAATGTCTATTCAGCTACCGAACACCCATCCGGTGTGGTAGAACAACCAGATTTCTTGCAAGGTCAATCGAATAAATTTATTCTAATTATTTTAGACGGTGTAGGAACTGATGTGATGCTCGATAGTGACATGATGCCAGAATTAAACAACAGGTTAGATGAGTATGCTATTTTGCGTGTGACTACTGGCCCACTGACATTATCGGCTACCTGCGTAAAGGAAATGATGACAGGAGTCCCTAACGATCCGGTGGATGGTTTGAATAATTTTGATCTCAACCACCCGGGAGGCGTTGACCCATGGTTACTAGCGGCAGAAAGCCCGCAAAATGATGTTATTATGATTGGTAGTTATGTTATGGGTAATATGTATGATTCGGTATCAAGTCTTGATTTTGTATACACTTTCAAAGGTCATTCAGATTATTATGAAGGCGATGATGAAACATACGACATTGTAGTTTCAGTCAATGAAAATAACAGCCATAATATCGTTTCAGCACACTTTTCTGGCCCGGACAAGGTAGGACATACATGGGGGATTGACTCTGATGAATATGCGCAAAAGATGGTCGATATCGACAAAAAAATAGTTCAATTAGTCGACATCTTAGGTGACGATTGGAATATCATAATAACCGCAGATCATGGAATGACTGAGTCTGGAACTCATGGTTCTGCTGAGATGGTGACAAGAGATGTTAGGGCATTAGTCAAAGGCCCCAATATCAAGCCCCAAACCATTCAAGACGCTCACCAGAGAGATATTTCTGCATTAACAGCTACACTTATTCATCAACCATTTCCAGTACAGTTAAACGGTCGAGTACCGCTCGAAATATTGGCTTATAATGAAGATGAGAAGGTTGCAATTGAGCAGTGGAATTGGCAGGCTGCACAGCAGCGTTATGACTTTTTCAATAGTGAAAGTCCGATGTCTAATAATGAAGAAATCAATTGGGAATTGGTTAC